>JBAQHC010000737.1:0-6049 GCA_049288095.1 Alphaproteobacteria bacterium
GCGCAAGATGTCGAATGAGCCGGGGAAGCGCACCTGTCCACGCAGCACAACCTGCCCGCCGTCACGATCGGAGTAAACATCGCGGAAGCGAACAACGTCGCGCGAATGGAGCGCGATCTTTCCGAGCTGACTCGGCGCAGCACTGAATGATGTGCGCGTCGTGTTCGCCTGACCGGTCTCTTGATCGTAGATTGTCGACGTGACTTCGATTGATGTGAGGTCAGCGGTGATTGTAAGACCGCCGGCCGCTTCCACTAAGCTGTCGAGCCCAACGCCCGGCGCTGCAAGATAATCGCCAGTAACCTGTACCGCGCCCAGCAATGTGACGCGGTAATTCGCAAGTTGACTCCTGACAGCAGGATCACTCAGGTCGAAGGCGAGATTGTTCCGGCTGAATGGCTGTTGCCTCGCGTCATAAGCCGGCTTCTGCGTTTGCGGCGCGTATATCGGCAAGCCCTGCAGGCCAGTGGCTCCCGCAGCTCCAGCGGCACCGTTGCCGGGAAGCGGGTTGCTCGGTTCGCTCGCAGTTGGCGTAAGGGCCGAAAGCGGAGAGCTCGCGCCGGACGCGGAAGAATTAGCCTGACCTAAATACGAAGCCGCGGCGGCAGCCTGGGCAGGAGTTAAGGTTACACCTGGAGGCAATAGACCCGACTGGGCCAGTTCCTGAGAAGTGCTTTGCTGGGGCAACACGCTTGTTTGCACCGGTGCGCTATTGACGTTCGATATTTGACTGTTAGCGCCTGCCAGCGAGGCCGACGGATTTACGGCGCTAGCCCCATTGGGCATGCCGCTCTGCCCGGCAAGAGCCGCCCCGACAGTACCGCTGCGCTCGCTGCCCGGTGCTCCTAACGATGGCGCACCGCGTTGCGTAAGACGCAGATCACGACTTTCGACGTTTCGCCCGCGCTCCTCGTTCCGCAGCTGCGCTGCGAGCACGCGCACCTCGGGAACGCTAAAGACGCGCACGATGTCGTCGTCCTGCAGCGGCACATCGAATGTTCCCTGCAGCACTTGCGCCGGCGCGAAAGGAACAATGATACGTGCAAGCGTTTGTGGGTCGCGCCGGCTAATTGCCGCGAACACCATATAAGGCTGCTCTTCATACATATCGGGCGAGCCGAGCAGGGCACGAAGCGTGGGGGCGCGGGAAAGATCAAAAATGCCGGGATTTCGCACCTGCCCGGACAAGGCAACGCGGCCGTGCTCGGCGGTGCTTTGGGGAGCGACGAACAAGATATCGCCGCGATGGAGCACGATGCCGCGCGCCTTAACCGCCTCAAGCACTTGGGCGCCGTTCGATGATGTTCTGAGCACGCTCAGACGCGGTGTCCCGCCGCGGGCATATCCGCCGCCAAGCGACAGTAGGCTGTCTAATGAAATACTTGTCGCCCCGGGCGACATTTCAAAAATGCCGGGCCGCGGAACATTGCCGGTGATTGCGACGGTCTCGTTGAGCGGCGGCACGATAATCTTGTCGCCATCGCTGAGCGAGGTATCGAGCTTGTTGGTGCTGCTCGTCAGCGCGGCGTAAAGATCGACCGGGATAGTCTGATCGCCGCGGATAATTTTGACTTGCCGCAGCGAACCGGTCTTCTTGACGCCGCCCGCAAGCAGGATCGCGTCAATCGGTGAATTAAGCGCGCTGATATTAATGGCACCTGGGGCGAGCACTTCGCCAGAGACAAGTACCGAAATCTGACGCACAGCGCCGATCGAGACGAAGACCTGGGTTGCCAGGTAGGCAGTCTTGAGGCGTGCCTCGATGTCGGCGCGCACGTCTGCGAGACGACGGCCGGCCGCAGGAAACGGGGGCAATTTTGGTATCTGGAGATTGCCCTCGCGATCGACGCGGGCGGTCAATAGATTGTTCTGCTGACCAATGATGCTGACATTTATTCTATCGCCAACACCCACAATGTACGTGTCCTGCAGCCCACCCATTTGTTGCGCGGTGACGGTCGCTGGCCGGCCAAAGCTGTCATAGCCGAACTGCTTCAAATCGGCGCCGGCTCTCCGTGAGTAGTAATCTTCCAACTCCGATTGCTGCAACGGATAGTAATACGGCAAGTTGGGCCGCAAAATTGTCGGCTGGCTTTCTGGAAACTGGTTTGTGTTCGAAAACGAGCCGCCATCTTGCTGAAGCCGGTTGGTAATAGCGTTGATATCGAGATTGGGGATCGATAGGCCGTTTCCAGAGCCGTCAACGCTTTGCGCGTAAACGCCCACGTCCTGTGTCAGAAGCAATGCGCAAACCAGGAGGCCGCGCCAAAGATTTCTCAGGCCAGTCCGACACATGTCCTTGAAGAGCATAGGCATTACGTGTGGGTGGGAAGATCTGCTGGAGCGCAGCGCCCGCTAACAAGCAATTTCTCCACTAGGCTGTCAACCCGGGTCACCTGCAGCCCTCGGCTCGATCGTCGCATCGGGATTGATCCTCATACGTCGCAATCGAGGCGCAACTGAGAACTTTCAGCGCGCTGAAACAGACCTCGCGGCCGCACCAGCGGCAAATTGATCGCGCGCGTTCAAGATCTCGTGCGCCAAGATGCGCGCCTTCAAGTCGCCGCGAGCTCTTGGCTGTGCGTGGCAATCACTCGTCCGGACGAGCGGCGAGGTTAGCCTTGGCTCAAAGCCGAATGAAACCCCGAGGCGTTCGTTCGAATATCTAAGCCGCAGAAATGGTTTAGGTGCTCGGCGTTGAAGTCGTTGAGGGCGCTGAGGGCGTGGGCAATGTACTGCTGCTGCTGCTGTCGCTGTTGACCGCAACGAGACCGGCGATCGTCACGGCAAACAAGACACCGCCAATTTCGACAATCGTTCCGGTCGAAAGCCCGCCAGCCTCTGACTGTGCAGCGGGCCCTCCCGCTGGGAGCGGGGCGACGTTATCCGCCATGGAGACGGTCGCACCGACGATCGCGCTAGCAGAAGCTGCGCCGAGTATCACTAGGTCGCGAATTTTCATGTTCCCCCTGCGGAGCAAATTTATTGGCGGTAGATTACCCCACCGCGCCTTAAAGGATCAATGACACGCCGCCCAGGCACCAAGGCTCAGTAGCTTCAGCCGCGCGAACGTCAGAAACCCTAATCGCTCGGAATGGCCGTTTCCTGCCCGTCGATCCTGAGTTTTTCAAGGCGAACCGAGAAGCCGATAAGCCCCGCTCTCGCGGCGATCTTAGTAACAATGGGTGGTAAGCGGGGGTCAATCCGCGCAAACCAAAGCGAAATGGCCTTAGGAGTCTTTGACTGGGGCCAGAACGGATGTTTCTGCCGCCCCGCAACAATTGTGAAAAGATAGGCGCGCCGGAACACATCCACATCCGAGGCCGACGCTGCAACATCGTCCTTGCCCGAGGTACAGGCAAATTCATAGCGGCGTCTTCCATCGAAGACCGGAACAAGATCGGCACAGCCCTTCCGCGATTGCGCAGCAATCATGAGGCTGAGCGCGGCGCTAATCGGATCGACTGTAGACTCTTGCAGTTCCGACGAGATGGGGTCGCGATCATCTTCCTCAGCCGTGGGCGCGACATCGGCGCTCGAAATCTCGCCCTTGTCGTAGCGCAAATGCACGTGGCGGCTCTTGCCGCGCCATTTGTTATCGGCGTCGTGAGCGAGCGGAACCGGCTTGCCGCTTTCGATGACCGCGGTCGAGCCAGCGGCCGAGCGAAAGCCCACGAGCATGTCCATGACGCCCCGCGTGCGTGTCGTCGCTACCATGACATATTTGTCGCCAATCACTTCGGCGTTAGCATCAATCGTTGCGGCGGTGATGCCGTCGATGATTGCCGTATAGCTCAACTCTACTTTGATGGGCTGGGGCTCGGCCGCATTCGCTGTGGCGCAGAAAAGCGAAGCGAGGCTGCACAAGGCCGCCTCGCTGATGAAAAGAAGGATTGCTAGCTGCGCCCTGAGCCGCGCTCGCCTTAGTTGGCCGACCGGCGTGCACTCAAGCGAGTTGCGAATGGGGTCACCTTTGGTTCGTTGCGGGGCGCAGGCTTCGGCTCCGACTTTACACTCAAAGGCCGCGAACCGCGAACAACCGGCCCGGACAACGATACTCTTCCACCTCTCACATTTTCGAAAGGTGACTCGCCGCGGTCGCGCGAGGCGAGCAACGTTTGAATACGCTCGAAGGCCTGCTCGCTCTTCACACGCTGCGAACGCGACTTATAAAGCTCGCTCGCAGCCCGATTGAGCAATATCAGCGCGAGCACAAGAATGACGCCCGTCGCAATCAAGCCGCTCGTCTGCAGCTCGACAATGTGACCATTCATCCAAACCAGTATTTCCGACACGTCGACCCCCCAAGCCTCTCTCTACCCGGTCGGGCGCTCAGCCCACCATTAATTAGCCGCTTCGCGCGGCAATTCCGTTTCATTCGCCGCTTGGCGCGTCAAAACAAGCGCCTCGCTCAGATCGCCTTCACCGCGCTCGCGCGCCACCGACAGCAAGCCATGGATCCGCTCAAATACGGGCTCGCTGCTCGCACGCTGGAGATAAGAGCGATTGAGTTCGTTGGCAGCGCGATTCAAAAGAACCATTGCGAGCAGCAGAATGATGCAAGCCGCAACGAGCCCGCTCGCCTGGAGTTCAACGATGTGGGCATGCACCCAGGGTAGTAAGTCCGACACCAGATCCCCCATCCCATCCAAACCGCCGGCCGCGCCTGGCGCAGTCGCTACAGCAAGGTTAATGCATGTATTGGGCCGTGTCTGCCGCTCTGATGCAACAAAAAAACCTAATCTATTTCAAACGCTTGCCGAGCCCGCTCGCTTGATCAACGCATGCCTGGGGAAGCAGTGCCTCGCCTGCAATCGCCTTCGGCGTGCAATTGCCTAGGAATTAGTCAGTCCTCGGGACGCTCCCGCCGGCGCCAAAAGCCGAAGCCGCGAGGCCGCTGCTGCGTAGTCCGGCGCGTAGGCTCTGCTGCCTTTCCGGGAGCCCGGCCCAACTCCACATCAGGCCGGCCCACGCGCCGCATCGGTGCGTCGAGCATGCCGAGCGCCAGCTGATGGCGCACATATTCGCGAGCCTCCATGGGCCGCTCGCTCCGCCGACGCTCACGATAAAGCTCGCGCGCCTTGCTGGCGTAATCCTTGATTTCGTGAAGCGCCCGGTCGGCGGCGCTGATATCAGCCCGCGGCCGCTCCGGTATAATCAGATCAGGACGCCGCGCCGGCTCAAATGAGTAGTTGATCGGCTTGAGCTGCGGGCGCTCCTCGCGCTTGCGCGCAAACTCGATGAACTTCTCGATCTCGCCGCGCCGTCCGCCGTTTCGTTGCTTCATCGCTCAACTCCAACGCTTGTCCGCATTCTGCCTATCGTCACTCGGGTTGCAATCCTTACGCATATGTGTGGCTGTCTTCGATCATCACAAGCCCATCGGCGAGTGAGATGATCGCAACGTCGATCGGGCCTCCGACCGTTTCGGGCTGGCCCGACACGCGCAATTGAAACGAGTTGAGCTTGACCAGCGAGGCCGCAGTTTCCGCCAGCTCCATACGCGGCAGATTATCGACGGCGCGCAAGATCGGCTCGGTATAGGCGTGGCGCTGATACATGTCGATGCGCTCAAAGAATGCCGCCAGCGCCGATGCGAGATTGTCCTCAGAGTATTTCTTGATGAAGCTCTGCCGCGCGGTTTCGCTCAGCCCGGGCACGGATTTGACGACATCCTGCACGAGGAAATTGGTGAGCCGTAGTGTCTCGTTGAAAATTTGATAGCGCAAATCCGGATCAATGCCGCGGATCAGCGTATGCACCATGCGATCTTGTGCGAACGGCATGATTGCCGGCCCGTTATCGGCGTTGATGCGCCGCTTCCGGTCGATGCTGCGCTTGAGCACATTTTCCAGGACGCCCGAGGTGAAATAAGACACCATTGCAGGGAATTGTTCTTTGCGTCCAAATCCTGCAAACACGATGCCCGTATAGCCTTCGAAATAGGCGTCCTTGGAAGCAACAAATCCCGCTAAATCGCGCAAGAACGTGCGCGTTTGCTCGTCGAGCTTGAAGCCCGGAATCTGCTGCGACATGTAATGCTCAAGGC
>JBAQHC010000738.1:0-5576 GCA_049288095.1 Alphaproteobacteria bacterium
GGCCATATTCGTTATAGACGCGCAAAATCGCTTCGAGATAGCCGAGGAGATCATCCTTAGGGCAAAATGCGCGAACCCGATGCGCAAGGAAAGGCGTGCGCCCAAGGCCGCCGCCCGCCCAAACCGCGTAGCCGACCTCGCCCTGATCGGTTCTCACGACCTCGATGCCGATGTCGTGCATGCGGATCGCGGCGCGATCATGATCGGGCATGCCGGTGACGGCGATCTTGAACTTACGCGGCAGGAACGAGAATTCGGGATGCAGCGTCGACCATTGGCGGATGAGCTCCGCGGTCGGGCGCGGATCCTCGATCTCGCCCTCGATTGCGCCGGCATATTGATCGGCCGTCACGTTGCGAATGCAATTGCCGCTTGTCTGGATGCAATGCATCTCGACATCGGCGAGCGCATCCAAAATGTCCGGCACGTCAACAAGCTTCGGCCAATGCAGCTGAAGATTGGTGCGCGTCGTGAAATGGCCATAGCCCTTGTCCCAGCGGCGCGAGATCTCGGCGAGCTGACGCATTTGGCGCGACGACAGCGTGCCGTAGGGGATCGCGATGCGCAGCATATAGGCGTGGAGCTGCAGATAAAGACCGTTCATCAGCCGCAGCGGCTTGAACTCGTCTTCGCTCAGTTCCCCAGCAAGACGCCGCGCGATCTGGCCGCGAAATTGTGCCACGCGCTCGCGCACCAAAGTCCCGTCGAACTCATCGTAGCGATACATTCAATTCACCAGTCCGAACATCTACGACGTGATGGAAATCATTCCGTGCTCTTACAAAGTTGATGGCTTTAACGAGAAATTGCCGCTTGCTTGCCGAGATCGGTCCTGACCGTCGGGCCTTTGGCGCGGATCTTTTCGCGCACCGAGGCCGGCACCCCGACGCCATTCTCTTCGGCCACCTCGAAGAGATAGGCGGCGACCACCAATCGCGCCTCGACATCTTTGCCCGCCCTCGCCAGCGCGGCGTCGGCATCCGGCTTGGTGTGAAAGACCGCCGCATCGTCAAAGCTTTCAGCCCAGCTGCCGTCCGCCTGCTGGTAGACCACGTCGCCGCGCGTGAGCCACGATGCGGTCACCGCCCAGGCTTTGGCGTTTTTCTCCAGCTTTTGCATAGCGCTCCACGGCCCAATCTATGGGTGGGAATATGGAGTTTGAGGGATTGTCCGTCAACAGGCCGGTAAAATAAATAAAATACGATTGATGAGTGTAATTAAATCTCAGTTCGAGGGCAGGCGATTGCCAATGAAGCTAGAGATGCGGGTTGCCGCCGGCGGGTCGATATTGGCGAGCGCGGCAACGACATAGCCAAGTTCAGGGTAGATCCTGAGATCGCCATTCATGCCCGGCGCGCCGCCGCTGTGCCCGAAATGGCGCCACGGCAATGCAGCATCGATGTCGCCGAAGCCGAACGCGTATTTTTCAGCGCCCATGGCGACCTTGCCGGTCGTCATCAGCTGCAGATGACGCGCACCGAGCAGCTTGTGGCTCATCAACGCGTTCGCAAAGTGCAGCAGGTCTTCAACTGTTGTGTAGCCGCCACCAGCCGCCATTCCCCGATAGGGCAGTGTTTCGGTGTTGGGCTGAAGCTCAGACTTGCCGCCGCGGATATAGCCGACGGAGATTTCCTTGGCGATGACCTCTTCAGGAAGCGATCCGGTCGATGTCATCCCCGCTGGCACGAAGACGCGATCATGGACGTGAGCGTAATAGTCTTGGCCGCTCGCGCCCTCGATGATCGCCCCGAGTAGTTCAAAGCCGTAATTGCTGTAGCGGAATTGGCTGCCGGGCTCGAACAACGGTGCCCGCGCGCCGAAGAGCGCGACATAGTCGGAATGCGTGCGCAACTCCAAACGGTGGGCAGCGAACTCTGGGCCGAAAATATCGCCTGTGCCGCCGGTGTGCGTGAGCAACTGCTCGATCGTGACCTTCGCGACATCCTTGTTGGGATAGTCGGGAATGAATTTGCCGACCGGGTCACTCAGCGAGACTGCGCCATCCTGCACGAGCCGCAGCGTTGCAGTCGCCGTGAACATCTTGTTCATCGAGCCGTTGCGGAACCTCGTGCCGAGCTTGTTGGCGATCTTCTTCTCGCGGTCGGCGAGGCCATAGGCGCAGGAGAAGATCGGAATGCCGTCTTTTGCGACCATCACGGCGCCGGCGAATTTGTCTGCGGCTGCATCCGCTTCAAGCTTTGTGCCGAGCGCCACAACAAGATCCGATTGAGCCATGCGCGCAATTGCATGCTCTGCCGGGCGGGGAATGCCATGGAGGCCGAAAGTGGCGACGAGATGAGGCGGGACCTCCTCGACCTCCATCACGAACCGCGCGAATTGATCGGACTCGCGCTCCTTGAGCAGACCGACGAGCTTTGTGTTATTTGACTCTTCAATCTTGATGAGGTCGAACCCACCGGTCTGGTAGCGAAACATCAAAATGCCACTTGTCTCGAATGGCACTTTTTCGAAGGGAACGTGAAGCTTATCGATCTCGGAATAGTCGGCGCTGTTGAAGGCCGAGAACCAAGCGGCGAACTGCCGGCCAGCAGGCGTCGTCGGAATGTCCATCCGAAAGTCCCCAAAGCGTGGGTACAACCCTAGCACGGCTTTTACTGGCCAATTTGAGTTTCGTGCCAGCCGCCAAGCGCCCAGCGCTCCAAGAGGCTCAAGAGGCCGTAAAGCGCGAGGCCGAGGGCGGTAAGGAGAAACAGCGCCGCAAACATCGAGGGGATCTCAAGCCGGTTGCCGGCTTCGATGATGCGGAAGGCAAGGCCCTGGCTTGCGCCCGAGCCGGCGACGAACTCCGCAACGACAGCGCCAACAAGGGCAAGCCCGCCGGAGACTTTGAGGCCGGAGAGCAAATAGGGAAGCGCGCTCGGTATCTGCAGGCGCATGAAGCGTTCGTAATTGCTCGCGCCGTAGAGTTGGAATAGGGCGCGCAAGCCGGGGTCCGTCGCGCGCAGGCCAATCATCGTGTTGGCGAGGATGGGGAAGAACGCCACGATGGCGGCGAGGATCAGCATTGCCGTTTCAGGGTGATCGCTGCCGTGAACCCAAACGATCACAAGCGGAGCGATCGCGATGACCGGCGTCACTTGCAGCGCTATCACAAATGGAAACGCTGCCGCTGCCAGTGTCCTACTTATCGAAAAGGCAAGCGCGAGTCCTATTCCGGCGACGGCAGCAAGAAAGAATGCTTCGATTGTGATGCGCACCGTGACCAATGCGGACGACAGCAGGAGCCCGGCTCGCGCCACGAACGCATGCACTATTTCGCTGGGCGAGGGGAGCAGATAGTTCGGCACATCGAGGGCGCGGACGATGAATTGCCAGAACGCAACGACAATGATGAGGAAGGCGGTGGGCAGAAGGATTTTCTTGAGATCACGCGACACGGCGCTCTCCCATGGCGCGCGCGAGCGATGCCGAGACTTCGCGGCACTGATCCGCGTAGCCGGGCGCAAATCTGAAACCTTGTGTGCGGTCCTCTGGTGCCGTGATTGAAAACGTCTGGATGATGCGGCCCGGGCGCGGCGAGAACACTGTCACGCGATCCGCGAGATAGACAGACTCGAACACCGAATGCGTGACGAAAACGATTGTCAGCTCGCGCTCAGCGCGCAATTTCAGTAAGGCATCGTTGAGCGCATGGCGCGTGATCTCATCGAGCGCCGCGAAAGGCTCATCGAGCAAGAGTATCGATGGCTTGGTCGAAAGCGCGCGGGCGAGCGAGACACGCATGCGCATGCCGCCGGAAAGTGTGCGCGGGAGCGCGCGCTCGAAGCCTTGAAGGCCGACCGAGTTGATCAGCTCACCAACAGCGGCATCGCCTGGCGCGGGCGCGCGGCTGACGAGCTCCAGGGGCAAAGTGATGTTGGATACAACGCTTGCCCAGGGCATGAGCGTCGGTTCCTGGAACACGAAGCCGATCTCGCCGGGCGCCGGCTTTGCGGCGTTCAGGCCGGGCCATGTGATCGTGCCACTGGACGGGGCGTCTAATCCGGCGATCAATCGCAGCAGCGTGGACTTGCCGCAGCCGGAGGGGCCGAGTAGGGCAAGGACGTCGCCGCGCCCGACCTCGAGGCTAATGCCGTCGAGCGCCCGTGTTCCAGGGAAGTCTTTGGTTATGCCGTCGAGATGCAGCAGCAATGTCATCTTAATCTCCTCTCCCCTTGTGGGAGAGGGTTAGGGTGAGGGGTTGAATCAAAGAATCGCTCGTTGCCCCACCCTCACCCGGATCGCCATCGGCACAACGGCGCCGGGCGATCCGGCCTCTCCCCTCAAGGGAGAGGCGAGAGCTATGCCCTCGCGCGGACAAGGGTCATTTCTCCGTGGGCGGAAGAAAATCGAGCGTGTAGGCCTTTTTGTAGTCGAAATTCTTTGGATAGAGGCCTTGCCCGCTCATCGTCTCATAGAAGCTCTTCCAGCGGTCATCGCTCATTTGACCAATCTTTTGAGCGCCGCCTTCCGCCGGAATGACGAGATTAGACGCGCGCATTTTTTCGATCGCCTGGGTGAGAATGTCATCGGTCATTTCCGGATTGTCGGCTTTGATGAGCTTGTTGGCGGGAACCGGATCGCCGGTCAAATAATCCTTCCAGCCTTCGATCGATGCCTGCACGAAGGCCTTGACGATCTCGGGATGGTCCTTGATGAGATCATCGCGCGCGAGAATGAAGCCGGCATAGCCCGGATAGCCATAATCGGCGAGCAGAAACACTTTCGGTGCGACTTTGGCTTCCTTCTCGATCTGATAAGGCTCGCTCGTGATGTAGCCTTGCTGGATCGCGCTTTGATCTGAAAGGAACGGCGCCAAGTTGAACGTGTATTTGCGGATTTGATCATCCTTGAAGCCGAATTTCGCTCTGAGCCAAAGCCACAGCGAGCCGACCGAGGCATCCGAGATCATAATTGGCTTGCCGGCCATGTCGGCGACTGAATTTACATCATCACGCGGATGCGTGATCAGAACTTCCGGGTCCTTCTGAAAGGCAGCCATGACGGCCTTCGCCGGCACGCCCGCCTGCGCGATGTTCATCGCGATGAACTGGTTCGAGCCGATGCCAAAATCGATCGCTTTCGCGCCGAGCAGTTGCGGGATGTTGACGCTCGGCCCGCCCATCTTGATTTCAACGTCGAGGCCTTTGGCGGCATAAAGCCCCAGCGCCTTCGCTTCGTAGAAACCGCCATGTTCGGCTTCCGCCTTCCAGTCGGTCGCGAACACGATGTGCTTCATGCCGACTTGTTTGCGCGGCGGCTTGCCGATCAGATCGCTCGTGATGCCGATGACGACGGCAATCGCTGCGAGCACGCCGATGAGCGGCAACAAAATATTTCGCTGCATCTAAATTCCCTCTAGTGTCCCGATTCCAAAGTTCGCATGATCTCGCGGCAGCCTCGGGAGCGAACTTTGGAATCAAAGGGACACTAGCAACATATTGGTTCTAGTGTGGCTTTGGATTTGAAGTTCCTGAAAACGCCCGCCGTACTGATCGCAGGAACTTCAAATCCGCCACACTAGCGGCGTCGCGAACGCAAATACGTCCTCGCTCGCATGGAGAGAAGTCTAGCGG
>JBAQHC010000739.1:0-3739 GCA_049288095.1 Alphaproteobacteria bacterium
CTGAAGTTGATGACCATAGGCTTGGGAGAAACAGATATCGCTCAAGGAAGGATCACGTTCAGGGCTATGATTATGTATATCAACCGAACATCGGACACATAGAGCGACACTTAGAATATCTTCAGAAAGCATTTGCTGAGCTTCCGCAGGGTCAGCATGAGCAGCATGCTATCCGCCCCAGGCAGACGAATATCTCGATTTGGTGGGAGGCGGCGTTTGAGTCGCTACTGGCAATAGCTTCTTGTATAGCCTTAATTGGTTGGTTACTTGCAGCGATGTCCGATTTTACGAGTGGCCACTTGTTTTTCGGTCTATTTTTGGGTTTATCCTTTACAATAGTCGCAGTCGTGGCGGGCAGAGTAGCTTTTCGAATACGAAATGATAGACGAGCGCGGGCGAGCTAACGCGCTTCGCTTGCAGCTAGGTCGAAATGCGACTATTGGCATGGGCTTCTCTCGCACTGTTTATTGCCATGTTCCTGGCAATCAGTTTGGTGCCCGGGCAGGTCATCAGCGTCCTTGACCAGATCTATGTTAAGGTAATTCTTTATTTCGTATCGATGTTCTGCGCACTTCTGGTGGCAGCCTTTGTTTTTGTGTTGGCTGGCGAATGGTCTGTACGCCGAATGTTTATGAGAGCATTCCAGGGCCTTCTAGCAATCACTACTGGTGTATCCGTAGGACCTGCGCTCGGATTACCCCAGTCCATCGACGTTCAAACAAAGCAAGGCCATTTGTCGGTACAGTTGGTGTCGGCCGCACATCCAATTTTGGGATACTTCATCACTGGCATAATTGCGTTGCTTCTGTTGCTTGCGATGTATGCGGCTTACGACATTTATGAGCGACAATACTTGCCCTAAAGCCAAGCGTGCCGTGAAACGCTCCAGCGCCAATGATACTTCGTCTTAAGACGCGGGATCCGCCTTCGCTGAAGCTACGGCGGACAAGAAGTCGGTCGCTGCCAGGCCTGCCAAGGACGTTTTCATCGACCTCCTCATCCTGAGCCTGTCGAAGGATGAGGGGTATACGGACAAATCCCGCTTCACGAAACAATTCGCCTAATCAAGAAGCCCTCATGGTTCGCGCCATGGGGGCTTTTTTCTTCGGGCGTATGAGAGTCCCACGCGCAAGTCGCAATGGGGGGGCGGAAACTCGGTATCGACCGCTGAGCGGCTCGGCTAAAATGTACGAATGAACGAAATTGTCCAAATTCTGACGCAGCACGGAGCCTTGGTGCCGATGTGGCGATTGGTGGTTTGGGCCTGCGCCGCCTACCTGCTCATTCTCGGCGCAATGGTTTTTATTCGTCCGGCGGCTGCCATTCGCTTTCTCGACGGTCTGGCATCATCAAGGCCGCTCAACTCTCTCGAAGCCGTGCTGCGGTTGATCGCTGGCCTGGCTTTCATGGGCGCGTCGCCGGAAATGAAGCACTCCGCGGTGTTCTTTTGGTTCGGGGCGTTGCTGGCGGCAACCGCGATCCCAATGATGTTCCTCTATGATCTTCACCGCCGATTTAGACCCCAGGTCGGCCCACTTGTAAGGCGTTTCCTGGCGGTCTACGGCATCATCGCCATCGCGCTCGGCGCGGCGATCGCGTGGGCTTTGAGTTGAGTGATCGACCGATTTAACCGTTCCCCCAATCTGGAGGAGGTTCAGGGGCTCAGGTCAACCTCTTCCGGCGGTCTGACCTTGACTCGCCGCGATGCCCGCGCGGATGCTTTGGGTCGCTCACAGCGAGCCTTATTGGGCCTTGCGGAGCGTCAAGAACCATCCCAACAGAGAGGGGGAGCCATCATGAAATATGCCGCCCTATTGATTAGTCCTGTGTTGATCGCAGGAGTGTGCCTTGCGCTGATGCCCGCGCCTGCCCGGGCCGGCTCCGGTGACTATGACAAGGCTATGGCCCGATGCCAGAAGTTCGCCGAAGACAATAAGGTCGCGGCAGAGCCGTGCGAGTGCATCGCTAAGACTGTCAGCAATGATGCGGCATTGATGAAGGAGGATGCCGACATGAAGACAATGAGCGATTTCCAGAATGCCTCGAAGGCATACAAGAATGCCGTCAATCCTTGCCTGCCGCCGGATCAGCAAGCGAAGTAGCTTTCCTTCCCTCACAGAAGCGGTGATCGTGAAACGATCGGGTGACGGGCGCAACGGACAAATCCCGCTTCACGAAGCAATTCGCCACATCCAAAGCCCTCATGGTTTGCGCCATGAGGGCTTTTTTCGTTTCAGCCTTGCGCCGGGTGTGCGCCCGTGCGCCGTTTATGGGCGAGGCGAGGGCCTATGATCCTTCTCGGCAAAGAGTGTGAGAGGCGGATGACAGAGAGCGCGTCCAGTCCAATCGAAGTCGATATCCGCGCGCTTACCCGCAAGTTTGCGGACCGCATCGTGGTCGATCAGGCGAGCTTTGCCGTCAGGCGAAGTGAGATTTTCGGACTGATAGGCCCCAACGGCGCGGGCAAGAGCACGCTGCTCAAGATGCTGACAACTCTTCTGCCCCCCACGTCGGGCACAGCCATCGTTGCGGGTTGCGATCTCGTCAGGCAACCGCAAGCGGTTCGCCGCCGCATCGGCTATGTCCCCCAATTGCTTTCAGCAGACGCAGCGCTCACGGGCCGGGAAAACGTTTTGTTGTCCGCACGGCTTTATGGAATCCCGAGAGCAGAGCGCAAGCCGCGGACTCACGAGGCGCTCGAGACCATGGGTCTTACCGAGCATGCGGACCGTCTCGTCGGTCATTACTCGGGCGGCATGATCCGGCGCCTTGAGATCGCGCAGAGTCTCATTCACCGGCCCAGAGTTCTATTTCTCGATGAGCCGACAGTCGGGCTTGACCCGAGTGCCAGGCAGGCCGTGTGGAGTCACGTTCTCGATTTGCGCAAGAGTTTCGGTACCGCGATGATCGTAACGTCGCATCAAATGGAAGAAATCGAAGAACTTTGCGATCGCATTGCGCTCATCACTTTGGGACGTATTGTTGCGGTAGGCACTTCGGAGGAGCTCAAGGCAAGCGTCGGGCCCGGCGCAACGCTCGATGACGTCTTCATTAAGCTCGCCGGTTCAGCGATGACGATCGAGGACAAGAGAGGTTTTCATGAAGCCAGAAGCGCTCGCCGCGCCGAACGAGAGCATGGCTGATAGCGCCTCGGGCGCGTTGGAAGGTTACGTCACACAGGTCTTCGGCGTGTTCTCTGTGGAGGCCGAGAAGCTTCTCCGCGACCCGGTCGAGCTCTTCACTCGTGCTGTTCAACCTGTCCTGTGGCTGCTCTTGTTCGGCGAGGTGATGATGAAGGTGCGCGGTGTTGCGCCTGGCAATGTCAATTATCTCGATTTTCTTGCCGCGGGCATTCTGGCGCAAAGCGTTTTGTTCGTCGCGATCTTCTATGGCATAGCGGCCATATGGGAGCGCGATCTCGGCGTGCTGCAACGTTATCTCGTAAGCCCAGCGCCGCGATCCGCGCTCGTGATCGGCAAGAGCTTGGCCGCGAGCTTGCGCGCGCTTTCCCAGGCATTGATCGTCTATGTCGTGTCGATTCTGCTGGGCGTCCATGTGAGCTTTGCACCGGCGAGCATGCTCGGGGTCGTGGGCGCGATCATTATCGGGTCCGCGCTCTTCTCGACATTTTCGCTCATTGTCGCTTGCCTTGTAAAAACGCGAGAGCGCTTTATGGGCATCGGCCAACTTTTGACCATGCCGATCTTCTTCGCGAGCAACGCAATTTACCCCTTATCAT
>JBAQHC010000740.1:0-1945 GCA_049288095.1 Alphaproteobacteria bacterium
GACCTGACCGGCTTGGGCGACCGGCCGGGCGAAGCCCTCATGCCGATTTACCTGATGGGCACGCGCCAGGAGTGGGCCTCGCTGACGGCTTCAATCGTCGGCCCGGGCGCCGGCCCGTATCTGTCGCTCCAGGCGGGCGGATATTGCTACCAGGGCGTGTGCGTCTTCTGGGACATCGGCAACCTGGGCACGTTTTCGGTGGCCTCGCATGAGGGGCTGCACCAGTTCTTCCACCACCGCCTTCGCGACCGCTTGCCCATGTGGCTGGAGGAGGGCCTGTGCACCGTGGCGGAAGGATATGAGGTGTCCGGCGACCAAGTGGCCTTCACCCCACAGAGAAATAACTTCCGTTTCACCGACCTGCGGGCGGCCCTGGTGCAGGACCGCTGCCTGCCGCTGGAGACGCTGTTGGCGATGGACTCCGGCGAGGCCGTCAGCGGCGCTCACGAGCAGGCGGTGGGCTACTACGGACAATTATGGGCGCTGCTGCAATTCATCCGCTCCGTCCCGGCCTACTATGCCGGATTGCAGCGCCTCCTGGCCGATGCCGAGGCGGGGACGCTCTACCAGACCTTGAATGTCTCTCCCCAGGACTTGGCCGCCTGGCGCCACCAGGGCCGGGCGTACAACAAGACCGTCTCCGTGCCGCTGTTTCGGTACTACATTTCGCAGGACCTGGCCGGTTTCCAGAGGGACTACAAGGAGTTCGCCAAGAAGCTGGCGCGTCTGTGACGGGGGCAGGGGGCTCATCAGGCGGCGTCGTAGCCGTCGACCAGGGGCAGCAATTCCGACAGATGCGAGATTTTGTGCTTGGGCTTGATGGTTCCCAGGGCGCTGCGGCCGGTAGGGCTTTTCAGGACGGAGATCATGCCGACACGGTTGGCGCCGGCGATGTCGGCCACGAGCGAATCGCCCACGAACAACGTCTGGTCCGCCCGCAGGCCGGCCTGCTGGAGGGCGACGTGGAATATGGCCGGGTGAGGTTTGCGGTAGCGGACGTCGCAGGAGTACACGCGGATCGGCAGCAGGTCCAGCAGGTTCATCTGGGCCAGGTGGCGGTCCAGCGTCGCGGCGGGGATGAAGGTGTTGGAGATGATTCCCATCGCCCGGCCGGCCGACAACCGCTCCAGCGTCTGGCGCAGGCCGCTCTCGGCCGTGGCACAGCGGCTCAGCGGCTCGTACCACAGCCAGGACAGTTCCTCGACCTGGGCGTCCGTCAGGTCGAAGCCCATCGTGCGGGCGCGGTGGGTGATCAGCGTGCGGGCGTCAAGCTCCCGTCCCGTGATGCGACTGATGAGGTATCGCCAGCGGATGGACCAAAGCTGACCTCGGTGGTACTTGGCGAAGGACGGCACGTGCTTGCCCAGCGACGTCAGGTAGTCGTAGGACAGATGGGCGCCGGCCTCGAACATGCTGAGGATATCCACGTGGCCGAAATCCAGCAGGGTGTCCCCTAGGTCAAAGAAAACGCCTCGGATGTGCCCAGCCATGTCTTCCTCATTATTGTGGCCGCCTTGATCGGGTTCGGCGGGGTTTATGAGTATACGGATACGGCGCGGCATTGCAACAAAACCATTACGACATCCTATCTCATCGCCGGCTGACGGCCTTGGCCTTGTGACGGAATCGTCTAAAAAAAAACCTCCGGAGCACTTTTTGACAAAAGGGTGAACCGGAGGTCGCCACGGCTGTGCAACAGCCAATATTGTTGTCCCGTCTCGGGAGTCTTTGCCGCCAATCAGTGGGGCGGCACTATATCATCCTGGCTGGAAGCCTGTCAATATTCAAGGGGAAGTCGGCGAAATTAATATTCTAACACCTTTTACTGAAAGGGGTTGAGAATGTGAGCAATAGTGTTTTGATCCATGAGGATGCTGTTTTTGGGTATCGTCCGGCGTGCACGACATCGCGTGCCTTGCACGGTTGGCCCGCACAGTCGAAAGGG
>JBAQHC010000741.1:0-2694 GCA_049288095.1 Alphaproteobacteria bacterium
GCAGCGCGGGCGGCAGCGTGATCTCTATGCTGCCGCTCGTTCGTCCCGCCGACCTGATCCTGCCCATGCCGAGTTGCATCGCCTGCCTGTGTCCGATTCCAATTCGACATCCCAGTAGCGGGGCGCCTAGCGTGTTACCTAGCAGCGCATCTAGCAGATGAGCCGGCCGCACTTTTGCGCCTCGCTTGCTGCAAGCGAGGAAATCAATTCACGCGGCTACGTTTTGCTGCCGGCTCGTTCCAGTGCTCGACTCCGAGCGGTCCTGTCCGCGGCTAGGCCGGGCTGCCGAACTTGAGGCCCGACCAGATCTCATGCGCCTTCATCCGGTCGGCATGAATCGCATTGACGAATTTGCTCGTATCGGCGTGCAATTTGCGATGACCCGACTTCAGCGCCGCCTTCTGCTGCTTGGCCATTTTTCGATGCGCCTTTGCAACCTCCGAGACGGCGTCCGCGGCGGCGTTGCGGAGCTGCGCAGACTGCGTCACGATGGCGTCGACTTGGTGTTGAAGACTGCTCCGTAGGCGGCTCGCCGCCTTGCGGCGCGCGCCCCCGAACCGTGCGATCTGATTCATCGTCGCGTTCCGGTGTGCCGCCACATCCTTGGCCTTGGCGCCGAGGAATTTCTGCGTTTGCGCGACCTGATGCGCCATTGCCTTGCGATGGCCCGCAACGTCCCTGCTCAAGGCAGAAAGAAATTTCTGCGTCTGCACGCGGTAATCCCGAACCATTTCCCCGCGCATATCGGCACATGTGGCCAGAAGGGACTTCCTGGCCTCACGTATCGCATCGACGGCAGCCAAACGGAACTCCGATGCGTGAGCGAGATCTTTGGTCAGATGCGCCATCTCTCGTGCCTGTGACATCGTTGGGCCCTCGCTTGCACGGCTTGCACGTTTACTCTTGTTTTCGGCAGATCGATCTGGATGCCGCATGGAACGGTGGCGGGACCGAAATGGTTGCTCGCCTCATTTGACTGCAGCAACCACTTCGTTCCTGCTACGCGCGACCTTACGCGGTCGTCCGAACAATTCAGGCCTCGGCGGACGCCGTGAGACCGATCGCCTCGGCATACTTCAGGTAGGTATCGACGCCGGCGACGACGATGCGGGCTTCGATCGCGAGCAGCTCGATCCCGACCAGCGAGACGCGAGCCCAGGCGTCGATGACGACGCCCTTATCCAGAATGCGATCGACAACCTCGGCGAGGCTGGTCGACGCGATCGTTTTCTCCACTGCCATGGCTTTCTCCTTGATGTGCATGCAGTCACTTGACAGCAAGACAAGTGCACACTCGCAACAGCGGCATAAGCTGGGACGAACATCCCCCGAGCGACGGGTTTTCCCTAAACAACGGTGGCGCCGCACCGGATAAGGAAACACAGAAAACGCGGCCAGGCATCGGAGCGAAGTATCGTCGGCCACCAGCAGCAATTCGAATTCAATGTCGCCACCGCTGCGCGCGGCTTTCGTCGGCGCCACACACGAAGTCTTTCGGGACCATTCGATGAAGGCAGGGCGGCCGGATCACCGGGTCACCGGCACAATTCACGCAGCCGGCGATCTTCATCACCAGCTTGACGACGTTGTCGGCCTCCATCTTCCGCATGAGGTGGCCGCGGTAGATCTCGATCGCCTTCGGGCTGACGTTCAGATGACGCGCCGTCTCTTTGTTCGACATGCCGTCGAGCACGCAATCGAGAACTTGTCGCTCCCGCCCCGACAAGGTTGCAAGCCGATCCAACGTGGCCTTGTGCTGGGACCAGATCCGGTGAGCCGCGATGTCGCTGCGAACCCAGCGCTGAATCGCCTCGACCAGCAGTTCCTTGTTGAACGGTTTTTCGAGGAATTCGACTGCGCCCAGCTTCATCACGCGGACCACAGTCGCCAGATCGGCGTAGCCGGACACAAAGATCACGGGAACCGCCCTTGCCCGCGTTCGCAACCACGTCAGCATCTCGACGCCGTTCGATTCTGGCATTCGCAGGTCAAGGACAACACAGCCGGGCCGATCAAGATCGAACTTTTCAATGAACATGGAGGGCAATGAGTAGGTTTCTGCCTTTAAACCGACTGTCTTGAGCAGCAGCCGCAGCAAATCCCGTATAGCCTCATCATCGTCGACCACATGGACGATAGCGTCCGACGTCACGGGGCATCCGTTGCTTTGCCTATGCTGGATGGATGACAAAACCGTACTCCAGACACTCTGGGTGGGCGTGTACGCGGCCAGACTATGCTGTTGGACAAACGAGCGGCCCGTGCGGCGTCCGGAAGCAAACTGGGCTTCAATCGTTGCAAAGCTATGAAGCTTAAGTCGAGAATGCCGCGTTCATATATACGAAAAAATACTAGCTAGATCTGCTCAGGCAAATTTAGTGTAGCAGCTCGTTGCACCAGTTGCTTGTGTTGCCTGTCTTGAATTTGCGGTTTCTTTCCCTGAACAAGGACGCACCATTCCATCGCTCAATTGAGCGCCTCGGTACCATCACGTCACACCCGATTCTCGGTGGCCGTCACCATCAATATTGCAGAATCTAATTTTCGGCACACACAGGGGCTAGCCGCTCAGCATATAAATAGGCTGTTCAGTCGTTAGTGACTCAAGTTTGTAAGCTCGCCTATGAGGCCTTGTTCAGATGTTCTACGTTCATGCAAATGGCAAGCGCATTGTTGCGTTCGATGGCCTCCAGC
>JBAQHC010000742.1:0-3137 GCA_049288095.1 Alphaproteobacteria bacterium
GATTAATGGCGCCCGCTGAGGGGCAGGCGCCGAAAAACCGCTGGGTTAGGCGATAGTTGTCTTCAGGAATTTGAGGGCATCGTTGTTCGCAGGGATTCCGCCAACACGGCGGCGGATGTAGAACTTGGTGAAGCCCGCGGTGGTATAGGGATCGGGCGTGATGCGCAATCCCACGCGGTCAAATAAGGTGTAGGCGCGGCGGAAGTCGCCGAACGCCACCGGGAATTTATTGGTGCCGATGTCGTCCATGCCTTCGAGGATCGAAACCGGATAGCCGAGCAAGCGATCCGGCTGACCCGCTGCGAGACTCTGCGCCCACAAGAAGCGGCCTTGTCCATCCTTCAATTTTGAAATCGCGCCCGCCGTGGCCGAGTTCATTGCCCAGGTGCCATTCGTGCGGTAGCGCGAGTTGACGGAGAACAGCAAATTGATCAACGGATCGGCCAAGACTTCGGCAACCTTGGGCGAACTGGTGCTCAGGCACGCGATGTACTGATAGGCCGCCGCCGCGCGCAAGGGCGAGGCGAAATCGGCCGCCGTGGTCGGCGTGGTGTTGAGCCAGCCGGTTGGTTTTTTTGTGCCGTTTCCGCGAATGACAGCATCGGCCTCGGCGATCGCGAAGGCATCGGCAGCCGACTCGGCAAGCCACTGGCCGACGTTGAAAAACATATCATCGAGCGACCACTCGCTGGCCTTAGGATAAGCAAACAACTCGCCCCAGGTGGGCGTGAGTTCACGCAAGGCACTCGTCGCGGTCTCGTTGCGAGTATCTGTCTCGCCGGCCCAACCGCTCGATGACCCGCCAATGTCGACGATTTGCTTTGCATCGCCGCTCGCCACTTGCTGCACGCGAACGAGCGAGCGAAGTGGGCTGAACTTGAGCTCAAGCTTTTCGATGTCGCGGAGAATAGTTTCGGGAACCGCAAAGCCGCCGCCGGCGCCGGCGCCGACCGTAACATCGCGACGGTCGGTGCGTTGTTCAAACTCGCCGAGTGACGCCATCGCATTGGCATCGCGCGGCTTGCGAAGCCACGCGGTAAAGCGCTTTAGGTGCTCGCGATCTTCTGGCGAATCCACACCGCCGGCGCTGTTCCTTTTTGGCGATGAGCCGCGCGCCTCAAGCTCCTCAAGGCGCTCGCGCATCGCGCCGATTTCCTCTTCGGCTCGCTTTAGAGCCTCGCGGCCATCTTTTGAGAAGGCGGCGGTGCGCGCGTCGATCTCATCGAGCTTGCGCGCGAAATCTACGTCTCGCATCGGTTTAAAGCTCCATCTAGCGCCTCGCGGGCGCGTTGTCGGGGAAGATCGCCGCTTTCGAACTGCGTTCGGGCCGGGGGACGCGGCAATGCCGCACGCCGGAGCGGTTTGCGAATTTGGCGGCGCGAATGCCAGGCCTTGTTGTTCCGGGGACGCTGTTGCCAGCACGCGGCAGGGCGGGCGCCTTCGCAAGAATCGCCAAGTTGCGCGACGACTTTTCCGGTCATTCGCGCGCGGCGTCAAGCGGTCAATGCAAACGCGCATCGGCATTTTCCACAGATGCTTTGCGCAGCTCCTGCGCGAGCGATTCCAGATATGTGGCCGTGACCTTCGTCCCAAACTCGGCTTCGAGGATAGCTACGCCGGGCGCGATCAACACACCGGCAACGTCGATCGGCGAGTCGAACACCGCGCGCAGGCCGACCGCTAGCTCACTCATGCGCCGCTGCGCTTCTTTGAGACGAACCTCGCGCTCATCGTTTTGCATCATCGCCACCCAGCCGCTGTTCACGTCGATCCGGGCCGCGCTCGCCCGGTGCCGGCCTGCGTTCAAAAATTTGCGTAAAATGGGTTCGGCTCCGAGTGCGCACGGAGTCGAGCCCCGCCACCAACGCGCGCACTTCTTCGACAGAGAAACTAGGGCGCGTCTCGCGCCGTTCGGTCGCGATTGCGATAATTGTTTCAAGCTTGGCGCTGGCGAGCAGCCGCGCCTCCGGACAGAGGTGAAGTGTGCCAGCGAGTTCATAGAGGCGCGCAGCGTCACTTGCGGCGATTACTTCATCAATTTGCGGTTTTACGATTGCCTCGATGCGTTCGCGGGGCTGTTCGGTATGAATTCCGACACCGCGATAGACTTCCACGATCGGAATTTGCTCGCTCATGCTCTACCCCCTTGAAGCAATTTCAGCGCCCTCTCTGTGAGCGGATCAACTCCGCAGCCTGAGTTTTCGTCGGACTTTGCGCCATCGAGATCGAGCAATGCCTTGCACGCCTGAACCCGCTCGCGCGCCGGCGCACTGCGATCGGCTGCGATCTCGCGCAAAATCGATCGAGGATCGACCTTGTCGACATCCACTCCCGCAAGCGCTCGGTTGCTTCGAGCAGCGCGAGGTGGCCGACCGCGCGCATCCGGCGGAAGCTCACTGCTCAGTTGAAAACTTTCAGGCTCATCGCTCATCGCTCGCTCGTCGACTCGTCGTGAATAACTGGGGCTTGGCTCTCGCATACACAAAAATCTCTACGTGAGGTGCAACGCCGGTATTTCGCAAGGCCGCAAAATTCCTTTTCGCCCCCCCCGGTCAGTGAACAACACGATCCGCATGCCCGAACCGGTCAACGCGGTAGCGCTCAATAAGCCGGCCAAGAACCGCCTTACTCAGGCTGGCGCGAATAGCGCAGCCGTTGCGCAAATCGCCGCTGCCGAGCTCACGGTCCAAAGCCACCAGCTCATCGGTGGTGGCACTATCGGCGACAGCTTCGGCAATCGCTTTCTCGGTGACAATCGCCTTGCGGATCATGGCTCTTCGCAGGCGAGCGCGCCGCACTTGTTCTGCGCGCTGATTATCGACCCCCTCGATAGGCTGCCCGCGCGCGATCACCGGACTAACAATCCCACCATCTTCGCGCTGTGCCATGCAGCTTGTCGCTTCTAGCTCATGCTGTGCTTCTGCCTTGCCACTCATCAATTGCATTACTCTCTCGCTTCCGCTTGCTCGCCTTCCTTTTTCATCGGCCTTCAAGACGCTCCCGCTTGGCGAGGCATTCAAGTGCGATCTTGGGTTCTCAACAGGCCCTCGCGCGCTCGCGCGCGTAGGTTCAAATTTAGGTTCTATTAGGTTTGGTGGACTCATTAGTCCAGGGTTTGGAGCTAACGAGTCCAGGGG
>JBAQHC010000743.1:0-1556 GCA_049288095.1 Alphaproteobacteria bacterium
CGCGGCGACTTCGTCTTCGGCATCGAACAATTCGGCCCATGTGTGGCGCGTTGCGTGTTGCAACAGCACGCGTGCATCGAGCGCCGCATTCGCAATGCTCGCACGCTCAAGCGCAAAGCGGCCTTCAGAGTAAAGCCCGCCATAAGTCCCAGCCGTGTAAAGCCCGCCGGTCATGCAATGTGCCCGCTCGGACTTCTAAATACTCCCCCCTCCCCTTGCGGGAGGGGGTTAGGGGGAGGGGTACCTGCTGTGCATACGGCTCCACCCTCTCCCGGATCGCCGACGGCGCAACGGCGCCGGGCGATCCGACCTCTCCCGTCAAGGGAGAGGTGATTCAGATGCAAGGATGCACACATCATGCGGCGGCTTCGCCGAGTTGGGCCAGGCGCTCGGCTTGATCGGCGGTCGTGAGCGCATCGATCAATTCATCCAAATCGCCCGCCATCACCGCATCGAGCTTGTAAAGCGTCAGATTGATCCGGTGATCGGTCACGCGGCCTTGCGGGAAGTTATAAGTGCGAATGCGCTCCGAGCGATCGCCCGAGCCGACTTGCCCTTTGCGCGCGGCGCTGCGCTCATTGAACAAGCGCTCGCGCTCCGCCTCGTACATCTTAGCGCGCAAAATTTTCATCGCCTTGGCTTTATTCTTGTGCTGCGAGCGCTCGTCTTGGCACCCCACGATGATGCCGGTCGGCAAATGCGTGATGCGCACCGCCGAATCCGTCGTGTTAACATGCTGGCCGCCGGCGCCCGATGCGCGAAACACGTCGATCTTCAGATCCTTCTCGTTAATCTCGATATCAACTTCCTCCGCCTCAGGAAGAACCGCCACAGTCGCCGCCGATGTATGGATACGGCCTTGCGTCTCGGTCTCCGGCACGCGCTGCACGCGATGCGTGCCTGCCTCGAACTTCAACCGCGCGAAAACGTTTTTGCCACTGATTTCGGCGATGACTTCCTTGTAGCCGCCAATCGCGCCTTCGCTTGCCGACAAGATCTCGATCTTCCAGCGATGGTTTTCCGCATAGCGCTGATACATGCGGAAGAGATCGGCGGCGAAAAGCCCCGCCTCATCGCCGCCCGTGCCCGCGCGCACTTCCAAGACAACGCCGCGCTCGTCCGCCTCGTCCTTCGGCAGCAGCATGATCTGCAATTCCTGCTCGAGTTTGGGCAACTTCTCCTTGAGCCCCTCAAGCTCTGCTTCGGCGAGCGCGCGCATATCCTTGTCGCCAGTCTTGTCGGCGGCGATCTCTTCCAAATCCCTGGCTTCCTGTCTTGCCTTCTTGAGCGCGGCCGCAGCCTCGGCAATCGGCGAAAGCTCGGCATATTCCTTGGAAAGCTGCACGAAGCGCTCGCGCGCCAGCTGGCCTGAAAGCTCCTCCGCCATCGCGGCGTGGCGCGACATCACCTGGTCGATCTGGCTGTCTTTGATATGCGGTGTGGTCATGGTTGAAACATAGTGTCCCCTCTCCCCTTGTGGGAGAGGGCAGGGGTGAGGGGTTGAAACAAAGACTCGTTTCCCACCCTCACCCGGATCGCTACGCGATCCGACCTCT
>JBAQHC010000744.1:0-1541 GCA_049288095.1 Alphaproteobacteria bacterium
CGGCACGGGCGCCGCCAATCGGGCGCGTGTGCTGGCACAGTTTCGCAATGATCAAATGATAGACGCTTATGTCGGCCTGTTCCGTAGACTGACATTGCCCGCTTGAAGCCTTAACGAGGACGCGAAGGCCAATGCCCGTGCCGATTTTGATCATGATCCTCCTGAGCGTCACGCTTTCGGCGCTTGCGCAGATTTCGCTTAAGGCCGGCATGTCGGCGGCGCATGTCTCGCAAGCGCTGGCCGGCGGCTCGCCCCTCGCCATCGGCACCGCAATCTTGACGGAACCTTACGTGCTTCTGGGCCTCTTCGCCTATGGCGCGAGCATGGCGGTCTGGCTATTCGTCCTTGCCAAGACGGATGTGTCGCTCGCCTATCCGTTTGTCAGCATCGGCTTTCTGATCACGCTCGCGCTTGGCGTTTTGCTTTTGGGCGAGCATCTCAGCCCGCTGCGTATTGCCGGTACCATGCTCGTAACGCTCGGCGTTTTCCTCGTGGCGCGCGGCTGAGCGGCGTAAGAAACGCTTAAGACTTTATCCTTGCCGCAACCTTTCTCTGCTATATCGTCGCGAGGAAGGGGACACGGCTCCTTCGCGATGAATTAGGTGCGATTTTGTCGTCCGACGCATCATCCCGAACCGAGGATTGGAACACCCCACCCGTCGCCAAGGCGAAAGCGGATGAGCCGCCGCTGTGCGTGGACTTGGACGGAACGCTCTCCATCACCGACACGCTGCTCGAGTGCCTGCTCATCGTCATCAAGCGGCAGCCTTATCTCCTGTTCGTGCTTCCGTTGTGGATTCTTGGCGGCCGCGCGCAATTCAAGCAAAAGATTTACAAGTTAGCGCGGCTCAATCCGGCGACGCTCGGATATCGCGAGCCGTTTCTCACCTACCTCAAATCGGAAGCGGCGCGCGGACGGCGCATCATATTGGCCACCGCAGCGCCGGAGATTTTCGCCCGCGCCATCGCGGATTATCTCGATTGCTTCACCGATGTCGTCGGCACACGCGAGGGGCATAATCTCAAAGGCAAGAACAAGGCGAAGGCGCTGGTCGATCTCTATGGCGAGCGCGGGTTCGACTATGCCGGCAATGACTGGCCGGACAACGATGTATGGGCACATGCGCGGCGCGCGATCATTGTCGCCGCGCCCGCTTCGCTTCGCGCGAAGGTCGAGAAAGAACGCGAGGTCGATAGAACCTTCGATGGCGTCAGCGGCGGCGTGCGCGCGTGTTTGCGCGCCATGCGCGTGCATCAATGGTCGAAGAATGTGTTGGTGTTCGTGCCGCTTGTCGCGGCGCACCGCGTTTTCGAGCCGATGCTGCTGCTCTATACCATCGTAACTTTCTTCTCGTTTGGCTTGATCGCCTCGGGCGGTTATATCGTCAACGATCTGCTCGACCTCGCCTCCGACCGCAAGCATCCGCGCAAGCGCAAAAGGCCGTTCGCCTCAGGCAGCCTAAGCATCCAAACCGGCGTCATACTGGCGATTTCGCTGATCCTGGCCGGCCTTGTGCTCACGGCCACAATCTCTCTCACAC
>JBAQHC010000745.1:0-5026 GCA_049288095.1 Alphaproteobacteria bacterium
GGCCATGGGGGATCAAGGCCCCCCTCGTCTCGCTGCGCGAGACACCCCCCCCGTAAACGGGGGGAGAAAAGTAAGGGCGTCGTTTCGAGCATCACGGCCGGATTTGCCCGTTGCCGCGGACGATGAACTTGTAGCTCGTGAGCTCGCGCGCGCCCACCGGACCGCGCGCGTGAATCTTGGAAGTCGAAATACCGATCTCCGCGCCCATGCCGAACTCGCCGCCATCGGCGAATTGCGTCGAGGCGTTGTGTAGCAGGATCGCTGAATCAATCCCGCTCAAGAAGGTTTCGACCGTGCGCGCGTCTTCGGCAATAATCGCTTCGGTGTGGTGCGAGCCATAAGTCTCGATATGCTCGATTGCGCCTTTGACGCCATCGACAACGCGCGCTGAGATGATCGCATCGAGATATTCGGTGCGCCAATCCTCTTCGGTTGCGGGTGTCACGCGCATGTCGGCTGCCTGTGCACCCGCATCACCGCGCACCGCACAACCGGCGGAGAGCAAGGCCTTGATCAGCGGTTTTAGATGCGTCTCTGCGCATGCGCGATCAACGAGCAAAGTCTCGGCGGCGCCGCAAATCCCAGTCCGCCGCATCTTAGCGTTTACGGTGATGCGCTTGGCCATTTCGAGGTCAGCGGACTTGTCGACGTAGACGTGACACAGGCCTTCGAGATGGCCGATCACCGGCACGCGCGCTTCCTTTTGCACGCGCGCAATGAGGCTTTTGCCGCCGCGCGGCACCATAACGTCGATGAATTCGGTCATCTCACCGAGCATCACGCCGACGGCGCGCCGATCGGTCGTGGGCACGAGCTGAATTGAATCTTCGGGCAAGCCCGCCGCACGCAAACCTTCGACCAGGCATGCATGGATAACGCGCGAAGAGTGAATCGCCTCGGAGCCGCCGCGCAGGATCGAGGCATTGCCGGACTTGAGGCAAAGCGCGCCGGCGTCCGCCGTCACGTTCGGGCGGCTTTCATAGATGATGCCGATCACGCCGAGTGGCACACGCACTTTGCTGATCTTGAGGCCGTTGGGCCGCGTCCAATGCTCGATCTCCGAGCCGATCGGATCGGGGAGGGCGCAGATGTCGTCGAGCGCCTGCGCGATGCCTTCGATGCGCTTCTCATCGAGCTTCAAGCGGTCGATCATTGCCGGGGTCAGCTTGTTTTCGCGCGCCCGCGCGAGGTCCTCGGCATTTGCGGCGAGAAGCGCATTGCCGCTGCGGCGCAGGCAGGCGGCCATGGCGGAAAGCGCCGCGTTCTTCTCCTCGGTTGTTGCGCGGGCAAGGTGCGAGGCGGCTGCGCGAGCGCGGGCGCCGATCGCCATCATCCGTGAACGGATCATGTCGTCGGTCTCGGCTTTTGTATCCGTCTCGGTGACGCTCATGACTTCACCTCGGCCGTTCGCTAGCCGCTTCCATCACCGCAAGATCATCGCGGTGGATCATTTCCTCGCGGCCCTCGAAACCGAGCGTTGCGGCGATCTCCGCGCTTTTCTTGCCCATGATGGCACGCGCTTGATCATGATCATAGGCAATCAGCCCGCGCGCGACTTCGGCGCCCTCGAGCGTCGTAACCGAAACCGCGTCGCCGCGCTCGAACTTGCCTGTAACGGCTTTGACGCCTGCGGGCAAAAGGCTCATGCCCTTTCTGAGCGCGCGCTCCGCGCCGGCATCGACGGCAATGGTACCCTTTGGCGCAAGCGAGCCGGCAATCCAGTGCTTGCGGGCCTGTACGGGGCTCGCGGAGGCGACAAACCAAGTGCAATTGGCGCCTGCTTCGATGGCCGATAGTGGCGATAGGGTGCGCCCGTCGGCGATCACGGTGTGGCAGCCCGCGCCGGTGGCGATGCGCGCGGCTTCAAGCTTCGTCACCATGCCGCCGGAGCCCAATTGCGTCGCGTCCTTGGGCGGCACGGCTCCAGCAAGCTTGGTGATTTCGGGCGTGATCGCATTCACGCGCGGGATCAGTTGCGATGCGCCGCCCTTGCGCGGGTCTTCCGTATAAAGACCATCTATGTCCGAAAGCAGGATGAGCCAATCGGCCGAGACCATTCCGGCCATGCGCGCGGCAAGCCGGTCATTGTCGCCATAGCGGATCTCGCTCGTCGCCACCGTATCGTTCTCGTTGATCACCGGGATTGCGCCGAGCTTCAGAAGGGTCTGCATGGTCGAGCGCGCATTCAGATATCGCCTGCGGCTTTCCGTGTCGTTGAGGGTCACGAGAACCTGCGCGACGGTGAGGCCGTGGGCTTCAAGCGCCGAGCGCCAGGCATGGGCAAGATCGATTTGTCCGACCGCTGCTGCGGCTTGGCTTTCCTCAAGGTGCAGTGTGCGGTTGTCGAGCTTGAGCTTGTGGCGGCCGAGCGCGATGGCGCCCGAGGACACGAGGATCACGTCCTGCCCGCGCGCCTTGAGCCGCGCAACGTCTGCGGCGAAAGCGGCGAGCCAAGCTTGATTGAGCCCAAGGCTTTTGCGGTCGAACAACAGGCTCGAGCCGATCTTGACGACCACACGCTTGGCCCTTGCAAGGCCTTTGGCGACTTCGGGCGCGGTCATGGCGTCCACGTCCCGGCTTGCGTTTCATTGTCAGCCGCGGCTTCGGCCGTGTCTTGCGATTGTTCTTCCGTGTCCTGATCAATTTTGTGCTGGTCGACGATCACGGCGAGCGCCCGCAACAGCTCTTGCATGCCCTTGCCGGAAACGCCGGAAATCGCAAACACGCGCCCGTGATTTCCTCCCCTGTTTACGGGGGAGGTGTCGCCGAAGGCGAAGGAGGGGGCCTTCTCTGACTCAGTATGGCCCCCCTCGGCCGCTTCGCGGCCACTCCCCTCGTGAACGGGGGGAGATAAATGAAGTGCTTCCTCAAGCTCGGCGGTGCGCTCGGCGATCACATCGTCGGTCAGAGCGTCGCATTTGTTGAGGGCGACGATTTCGGGCTTATCCATCAGTTCGTCGCTGTAGGCGGCAAGCTCGGCGCGCACGGTCTCGTAAGCTGCGGCGACATTTTCATCGGTGCCGTCGACGAGGTGCAAAAGCGCGCGGCAGCGCTCGATGTGCTTGAGGAATTTGATGCCTAGGCCGGCGCCTTCGCTCGCACCTTCGATCAAGCCCGGAATGTCGGCGAGCACGAGCGTGCGTCCGTCGATGGTCGCGACGCCGAGGCCGGGGTGAAGCGTCGTGAACGGATAATCGGCGATCTTCGGCCGCGCGGCGCTGACCGCGGCGAGCAAGGTGGATTTTCCCGCGTTCGGCAAACCGATAATGCCGACATCGGCGATCAGCTTAAGGCGCAGCAGCAAAGTCAGCTCGATGCCTTCCTGGCCGGGATTAGCGCGCTTGGGTGCGCGGTTGATCGAGCTTTTGAACTGCGCATTGCCCCAGCCGCCATTGCCGCCCTTGGCGATCAGCACGCGGTCGCCGACCTTTTTCAGATCCGCGATGAAATCGCCGGTATCGGCATCGAGAATTTCGGTACCCACAGGCACGCGCAACACGACATCGGCGCCGCCCGCGCCGGTGCGGTTCTTGCCCATGCCGTGGCCGCCCGTGCCGGCCTTGTAGTGCTGCTGATAGCGGTAATCGATGAGCGTGTTGAGGCCCTCGCGCGCTTCGGCCCAGACATCGCCGCCCCTGCCGCCATCGCCGCCATCCGGCCCGCCAAACTCCACGAATTTCTCGCGATGAAACGCAATCGCTCCCGCGCCGCCGTCGCCGGAGCGTACATAAATCTTTGCCTCGTCGAGAAACTTCATTTTGTCAGTTTAGGCCAGAGGGTTGATCTGTGCACGGCCCATCATTGCCACCTTGCAATATAGGCCCCGCGGCGCATCAGGCCCTCATCGTCGTGCGTCGCGATGAGGCCGGCGGCCGCGAACGCGGCTTGATAGTCGGAATTGGCGAACAAGCCAATGTCGTGGCGCTCGGTGAGGTATTCGATGCCCTCGGGGCGCGAGACGAGGTAGTGGAATGACAGCGCGACTTCATTGCCTGTGCGCTCCGAATGGACCATGCGGCAAATCTTGATGCGGTGATCGACGTATTGGCCGTTGGGCTCGTAACCCTTCCATTTGTCGGGCGCTATGAACGGCTCGATGAACAGAACACCCGAGGGCTTGAGATGCGCCGCCATCCGCGCGACGGCAGCCGCCAAGCGATCCGGCGTCCGGGTGTAGGCGACCGAGCTGAAGAGGCACGCCACGATGTCGAACTTCCTGCCGAGATCGAAATTCGTCATGTCGCCTTGGTGAAAGGCGATGCCGGGGTTCTTCTCGCGCGCGACCCCAAGCATGCCGGGGTCGAGATCCAGGCCCTCGATCTCGTACGCGAAGCGCAAATGCGGGATGTGCGCGCCGGTCCCGCACGCGATGTCGAGAAAGCTCGCGCCTTCCGAGATGCCTTCGCGCGCGATTACCTCGCGCAGAACTCGCGCCTCGCGCGGATAATCCTTCCACGAATAAACCGCGTCATAGAGGTCTTGGGTCCGGCTAAACATGTCGTTCACGCGCGGGTTTCGCCTCGCGCGGGCGCGCAGCGCGCTTGCTTGCCGCGCTGCGCGAGCATGCATGGGGTTGTTTTTCGATTCGCGCCCCTCCCCCCATCACGCCGCCCTCCGGGCCGTGTGATCGAGCCATTGGGCGCGCGTCATCACGACGTCGACATGCGGCGTCTCGGCATTGCGCGCGAGGCAATGCTTGAGGCCCTCGCCGGCATAGCGGAAGCCGAGCTTCGCGAGCACGCGGCCGGAGCGGTGATTCTCCTTGAAGTGCCCGGATTTGAGCCCGGCGAAATCGAGGTCTTCGAAGGCGTGGCGAACCAGCGCACGGCCGGCCTCGCTCATGATGCCCTTGCTCCAGAAGGGTTTCGCCAGCCAGTAGCCCAGCTCGGCGATCCTGCCGCCCTCGATGCTGCGGATGCCGGTCAAGCCGATCACGCCGACAAGTCCTGGCATCGCCTTCAACTCGATCGCGCAATTCAAGATCTCGCCGCTGGCCGTGCGCGTTGCATGCGAGCCAAGCCAGGTG
>JBAQHC010000746.1:0-4006 GCA_049288095.1 Alphaproteobacteria bacterium
CGTCAAGGTCGGCAGCGTGATGGTCGACTCTTCCATCCGGACTCAGCTTTCAAAGCTCCAAGTCGCAATGCGTGAGGTCAATTAATGGACATCCAAGCGGCGGAAATCTCATCAATTCTCAAGACGCAGATCGCTGAGTTCGGTGCCGAGACCGAAGTCTCCGAGATCGGCCAAGTGCTTTCGGTCGGCGACGGCATTGCGCGCGTCTACGGCCTCGACAGCGTCATGGCCGGCGAGATGGTCGAATTCCCGGGCGGAATTCGCGGCATGGCGCTCAACCTTGAAACCGACAATGTCGGCATCGTGATTTTCGGCAATGACCGCGACATCAAGGAAGGCGATACCGTCAAGCGCACCGGCACCATCGTCGATGTGCCGGTCGGCAAGGGCCTACTCGGCCGCGTTGTCGATCCGCTCGGCAATCCGCTCGACGGTAAAGGACCAATCCCATCGAGCGAGCGCCGCCGCGTCGACGTCAAGGCGCCGGGCATTCTGCCTAGAAAGTCCGTGCACGAACCAATGCAGACCGGCCTCAAGGCCATCGATGCCTTGATCCCGATCGGACGCGGCCAGCGCGAGCTCATCATCGGCGACCGCCAGACCGGCAAGACCGCGATTGCCATCGACGCAATCATCAATCAGAAGGCGATCAACAAGAGCGGCAACGAAAGCCAAAAGCTCTATTGCATCTATGTCGCCGTTGGTCAGAAGCGCTCTTCGGTTGCGAACCTCGTGAAGACGCTCGAAGAATTCGGCGCGCTCGAATATTCGATCATCGTCGCCGCAACCGCTTCGGACCCCGCACCGCTGCAATTCCTCGCGCCCTTCTCGGGTTGCGCGATGGGCGAATTCTTCCGCGACAACGGCATGCATGCGCTCATCATCTACGATGATCTCTCGAAGCAGGCCGTCGCCTACCGCCAAATGTCGCTCTTGCTCCGCCGTCCGCCGGGCCGCGAGGCCTATCCGGGCGACGTGTTCTATCTCCACTCACGCTTGCTGGAGCGGGCGGCAAAACTGAACGAGAGCCACGGCGCAGGCTCGCTCACCGCGCTGCCCGTTGTCGAGACTCAAGCCAATGACGTGTCGGCCTATATCCCGACCAACGTGATTTCGATCACCGACGGCCAGATCTTCCTTGAGTCCGATCTCTTCTACCAAGGCATTCGCCCGGCGGTGAATGTCGGCATCTCGGTCTCGCGCGTGGGTTCCTCAGCGCAGATCAAGGCGATGAAGCAGGTCGCCGGCACGATCAAGCTCGACCTCGCGCAATATCGCGAGATGGCCGCTTTCGCACAGTTCGGCTCGGATCTTGATGCTTCAACGCAACGCCTGCTCGCACGCGGCGAGCGCCTGACGGAACTGTTGAAGCAGCCGCAATTCTCGCCGCTCCCGGTGGAAGAAGAGGTGATTTCGATCTTCGCCGGCGTCAACGGCTTCCTCGACAAGCTCCAAGTCAATCAGATTGGCCGCTTCGAGGAAGAATTGCTTCGCATGCTTCGCACAAGCCAAGCCAAGCTTCTTGAAGAGATTCGCACCAAGCGCGAGCTCACCAAGGAAACAACCGACAAGCTGAAAGAAGTAATCGGCGGCTTCGCCGCGCGGTTTGCGTGACCTAGGCAGATAAATGGCGAGCCTCAAGGAAATCAGAACGCGGATCACGAGCGTCACCGCGACGCGCAAGATCACCAAGGCCATGCAGATGGTGGCCGCGGCGAAATTGCGCCGCGCGCAAGACGCCGCGCAAGCCGCGCGCCCTTACGCCGAGCGCATGGAACGCGTGATCGCGAACCTCATGCACTCGATGAAGGATAGCCCTTCGGCGCCGCCCCTTCTCATCGGCACCGGCAAAGACCAAGTGCATCTTGTGATCGTCGCAACCGCCGACCGCGGGCTTTGCGGCGGCTTCAATTCATCGATCGCCCGTTTCGCGCGCCTGCATATCGAACAGCTGATCTTGCAGGGCAAGACCGTGAAGCTCTTGCACATCGGCCGCAAGGGCTTCGATATTTTGAAGCGCCTCTTTCGCGACAAGGTCATCGATACGCTCGATATGCGCGAAGTGCGCCAGATCCGCTACGAGCATGCGGAAAATATCGGCAAGCGCGTGATCGACATGTTCAACGCAGGCGAGTTCGACGTTTGCACCTTGTTCTATTCGAAATTCGTCAACGTCATTACGCAGCGCCCGACGCGCCTGCAGCTGATCCCGGCGGCGATGCCGGAGGGCGTGCAGCCGACCGATCTTGCCGGCGCGAGCTATGAATACGAGCCCGACGAAGAAGATATCTTGAAAGAAATTCTGCCGCGCAATGTGAATGTGCAGATCTTCCGCGCGCTTCTGGAAAATGCCGCCGGCGAGCAGGGCGCGAAAATGACCGCGATGGATAATGCAACGCGCAATGCCGGCGACATGATCGACCGCTTGACGCTGCTCCGGAACCGCACGCGTCAAGCACAGATCACGCGTGAGCTTATCGAAATAATCTCCGGCGCCGAGGCCGTATAAGAGTTGGGAGAATTGAAATGGCGACAGCATCGAATGTCGTTGGACGCATCACACAGGTTACGGGTGCCGTCGTCGACGTGCAGTTCCAGGATCATCTGCCGGCGATCTTGAATTCGCTCGAAATTGACAATCACGGCAACCGTCTCGTGCTGGAAGTCGCGCAGCATCTGGGCGAGACCACCGTGCGCACGATCGCGATGGACTCGACCGAAGGCCTCATCCGCGGTCAGGAAGCGCGCGACACCGGCAGCCCGATCGCGGTTCCGGTCGGCCCGGGCACGCTTGGGCGCATCATGAACGTGATTGGCGAGCCGATCGATGAGGCCGGCCCGATCAAAGCCGAGGGCACGCGGCCGATTCACGCCGATGCGCCGCTCTTCGTCGATCAAGCAACCGAAACCGAAATGCTAGTCACCGGCATCAAGGTTGTCGATCTCCTCGCGCCTTATTCCAAGGGCGGCAAGGTCGGCCTGTTCGGCGGCGCGGGCGTCGGCAAGACCGTGCTGATTCAGGAGCTGATCAACAATATCGCCAAGGCCCACGGCGGTTATTCCGTGTTCGCAGGTGTCGGCGAGCGCACGCGCGAGGGCAACGACCTCTATCACGAGATGATCGAATCGGGCGTGAACAAGGATGGCGGCGGCGAAGGTTCAAAATGCGCCTTCGTGTTCGGCCAGATGAATGAGCCGCCGGGTGCCCGCGCGCGCGTCGGCCTTGCGGGTCTCACGGTCGCCGAATATTTCCGCGATCAGGGCCAGGACGTCTTGTTCTTTGTCGACAACATCTTCCGCTTCACGCAGGCGGGCTCGGAAGTGTCGGCGCTCTTGGGCCGCATTCCTTCCGCGGTGGGTTACCAGCCGACGCTCGCCACCGACATGGGCGCGCTGCAAGAGCGCATCACCTCGACCCGCAAAGGCTCGATCACTTCAGTGCAAGCGATCTACGTGCCGGCTGACGACTTGACCGACCCTGCCCCGGCAACGTCCTTCGCGCACTTGGACGCAACCACGGTGCTCAACCGCGCGATCTCGGAAAAAGGCATTTACCCGGCGGTCGATCCGCTCGATTCCACCTCGCGCATCTTGGATCCGCGCGTTGTCGGCGACGAGCATTATCGCGTTGCGCGCCAGGTGCAGCAGATTCTGCAGCGCTACAAGTCGCTGCAAGACATCATCGCCATCTTGGGCATGGACGAGCTCTATGAAGAAGACAAACTGATTGTCGCCAGTGCGCGCAAGATCGAGCGCTTCATGTCGCAGCCGATGCATGTGGCCGAGGTGTTCACTAACACGCCCGGCGTGTTCGTCGATGTGAAGGATACGATTGCGGGCTTCGACGCGCTCGTGAAGGGCGAGGTCGATCATCTGCCTGAGACGGCCTTCATGATGGTCGGCACGATCGAGGATGCGAAGAAGAAGGCCGAGCGCCTCGCCGCCGCGGCTTAGTTAAACGAGTCCCCTCTCCCCTTGAGGGAGAGGGTGGCCGAAGGCCGGGAGA
>JBAQHC010000747.1:0-15692 GCA_049288095.1 Alphaproteobacteria bacterium
GGTTGGTTACGAGTCCGGCAACCAGAAGATCCTGCACAACATCAAGAAAGGCCTGCGGGTTGATGTTGCTGAGCGCTTCACCAAGGACTGCCATGAGCTTGGCATCAAGATCCACGGCACATTCATCATGGGGTTGCCCGGCGAGACCAAGGAAACGATCGAGGAAACCATTCGATATGCGCAGCGCATCAATCCGCATACCATTCAGGTCTCGCTAGCGGCGCCTTATCCCGGCACCTTCCTCTATAAGCAGGCCGTGGAAAACGGCTGGCTCGATGCTGAGCATGCCGAGCTTCTCGACGAGAACGGCATGCAGCTCGCTCCGCTTCACTATCCGCATTTGAGTCACCAGGAGATCTACAACGCGCTCGAAGACTTCTATAAGCGCTTCTACTTCCGCTTCGGCAAAATCACCTCGATCGTCCACGAGATGATCACCGTGCCTGATATGATGAAGCGTCGTTTGCGTGAAGGCGCCGAGTTCTTCGAATTTCTGCGCGAGCGTCGGAAAAACGCTGCTTGAAGCAGCTCATCGTCACGGCGGATGATTTTGGCGCCGCGCACGAAGTCAACGAAGCGGTCGAGATCGCGCATCAGCGCGGCATCTTAACGGCTGCGAGCTTGATGGTGACGGCGCCGGCGCTCGGCGAGGCCGTCGAGATTGCGCGCCGCAATCCCAAGCTCGGCGTGGGCCTCCATCTTGTGCTGGTTGAAGGCCGGCCGAGATTGCCGCCCAGCCAGGTCAACTTGCTCGTCGATGCGCGCGGCGAATTCAGAAACGACATGGCGGCCGCAGGCGCGCGTATGTTCTTCGTGCCGCAGGCGCGCCGTCAGCTTGCCGCCGAGATCGAGGCGCAGTTCGCGGCCTTCGCCGAGACAGGCCTTCGGCTCGATCACGTGAATGCCCACAAGCACTTTCACCTGCACCCGACGATTGCGGGTCTTATTCTCTCGATTGGCCAGAGATACGGGCTCAGAGCCGCGCGCGTTCCCGATGAACCTGCTGCGCCTTTGCGCGCGGCGGAGCCGGCCGGCGATATTTCGCCTGCTTATGTAACGGGACCGTGGGCTTCGCTCCTGCGGGCGCGCTATCGCGCCGCCGGCTTGCTGATCCCGGACCAGGTTTTCGGCCTCAGATGGTCGGGCGCGATAACGGAACAGCGTTTAAGAGGCATTGTCGAAAACCTGCCGAAAGGGCTCAGCGAGATTTATCTCCACCCGGCCACTGCCAGCGGATTTGCCGGCTCGGCGCCCGGTTATCGTTATACGGATGAGTTTCAGGCGCTCATTTCGCGAACGGTGCTGGATGCGGCGCATTCGCCTGGAGTGCAACTCGGATCATTTGCGGATTTCCTCGATAGGTCTGGATCGGTAAACTCAGCGGCTGAGCAGAGGATGCGAGGGAGCACACACGCGTGACCGCGGCAGCACTTACACTTCCCGATGTTCGGGTCGATGCGCGGAGCGCGCCGCCCGATGGTCCGATCAAAGTCGGCAGCGAAGAGCACAAGAAGCTCATGTGCCGGATGCTGCTCGACACGTTCAATCCCTATAAGCCTTCCATCATCGATTGGCCGAAGCTTGATCCCGATGCGCTCACGCGGCTGACCGGTCTGCCGATCTGGGATATCGCGGTGCAGACCGAAAACCGCGCCATGAACAATGTGCGCGTCTATGGCGAGCGGCTCATCAAGGACCCGCTACTCAAGCAGGCGATCGCGCTCGATGCGTTCGAGGAAGGGCGGCACCGCCACGTGCTCGCCAATCTCGTAGAGGCGTACGGCATCAAGCTTGCGCCCGAGCCGCCTTATATCAACCCCAGAGATCCGGAATGGAATTTCCTCATCACCGGCTATTCCGAGTGCATCGATAGCTTTCTGGCATTCGCGCTGTTCGAGACGGCGAAGCGCTCCGGCTTTTTCCCGCCCGAGCTTGTCGACACATTCGAGCCGGTGATCCAGGAAGAGGGACGCCACATTCTCTTCTTCAAGAACTGGGTCGAATGGCACAAGCACAATATGCCGATCTGGCGCCGTCCTTGGTTTGCGCTCAAGGTCGCCGCGGTCTGGGCCTATCTCTGGTATGAACGCATCGGCTTTGCCAAGGATGTCGGCAATGGCGTGCAGGATAACAACTTCACGATGACAGGCGCATCGCAAGTCGGCGAGGATCTTTCGCTTGGCGATCTGCTTGCGCTTGCACTTTCGGAAAATGACCGGCGCCTCGCCGGCTACGATCCGCGGCTCCTCAAGCCCGAATTCGTGCCGACGCTAGCGCGCATTGCATTGTGGTTGATGGGCAAAAGCAAAGCCAAGAAGGCGGGGGCTGTGGCATGAAGATTGGCTCGGAAGAACACAAGCAGGCCTTCTGCCAGCAGTTCATCGACACCTATCAGGAATACGATCCCGACACATTGCCGTGGCCGGATCTAGATGAGGCCGCACTCAATCGGCTGCGCTCCGTGCCGTTCTGGCAGGAGGTTTGGTACACCGAGCGCCGCGCGGGCGCGATCGTTCAGCGCTACACCGAGATGATTAAGGACCCGGTGATCAAAGAGGCGATGGCCGTGCAGGGCCTGGAGGAGACACGCCACGCCAAGCTCATCCGCGTAATGATCGAGAAATACAAAATCGCCGCCGACGAGATCCCGATGGAGACTCTGTCGAACGATCTTGAAACCGCATTCAAGGATTTCGGCTTCGGCGAATGCATGGATTCGTTCCTCGGCTTCGGCGTTTTCAAAATTGCAAAGGCTTCCGGGTTCCTGCCCGAGCCTATGTTCGACATTTTCGAGAAGCTGATGTTCGAAGAGACGCGGCACATCGTCTTCTTCGTCAACTGGATGGCCTATAATCAAGCCCGGCGCGGCTGGTTCTGGAACGTGATGACGCCGCTCGTCAATCTTCGCTATTACGTTCGTGCGGCGGGCCGCATGGCAGGCGTTGCCCAGCGCGGAGCTGAGAAAAACGACGGCAAGGAGTTTAGCGCGACGCAAGCGAGCATGTTCCTCGATGGGTTTAATTTCCGCCGGTTCCTCGAAGACTGCTACTCGGAAAACCGCCGCCGCATGGGTACGTTCGGCCAAGACCTATTGCGTCCGGATTTTCTGCCGCAGCTTGCCGATGTTGCCTTGTCTGCGCTGAGGCTCTGGCAACAGAAGCCGCGCAGCCAAGCTCCGGCCTAGTGTGAGAGCCTCGTGAAGCTCGGCGTCATCCTCATCATCATCGCGGGCTTCGCGCTCGTTGCGTATCTCATTCACTACATTGGCTTCGATGCCGTGCTCTCGGCGGTGACGGCGGTCGGCTGGAGCGGCTTTGCCATCTTCTGTGGGCTTGGCCTTATTAACTTCGCGCTGCTTGGAATCGCCTGGTGGGTGCTCGTGCCGGGCATGAAGCTTGGCGATATCCCAACTTTTGCCTGGGGGCGGATGATGCGCGATTCCTCCGCGGAACTTCTGCCGTTCAGCCAGGTCGGCGGCTTTGTGTTCGGCGCGCGTGCGCTTGTTATTCGCGGTGTGCCGACATCCGCGGCAACGGCTTCGACGATCGTCGATGTGACGACGGAATTACTAGCGCAGCTTGCCTTCATCGCAATCGGCCTCGTGATGCTCACGCTGCGCGCGCCGGCATCGCCGTTCAAGACGTCGCTGACGACAGCGATGCTGATCGGCCTTGGCCTTGCGCTCGTGGCTACCGTTGGTTTTGTGATTACACAGCAACGCGGGCTGGGCTTTCTCGAAAAGGCGATCGAGCGATTCCTTCCGAAGGCACTTGAGCATACCGCGGCTGTCAATCAGCTGCTCGCGAAGATTCATTCCTCGCGCGTGCGGATGGGTATTTCCTCGGCCGTGCATCTGGCGAGTTGGGTCACTGGTGCGCTTGGCACGTGGGTGGTGATGCGGCTTGTCGGTGCGCATATCGAGTTTGGCGCGGCCCTGGCAATTGAGGCCTTGCTTTGCGCGGTGCGCAGCGCGGCCTTCGCCATCCCGAGCGCGGTCGGTGTGCAGGAACTCACCTATGCGTTTGTTGTGCCATTGTTCGGTCTTCCGCCGAGCATTGGCCTCGCCGTCTCGCTCATCAAACGCGGCCGCGATATCGTTGTCGGCGGGCCGATCCTGCTCGTGTGGCAATTCATGGAGGGCCACCGCCAAATCGCCGCGCGGAAGCCCGCTGTCGCCAGCGCCAGCGAGAAGAAGTGATGGCGTCGCTGCAAGGCGAGCGCGTGCTCGTCACTGGCGCCTCGGGCTTTGTCGGCTCGGCGGTTGCGCGCGCGCTTTCGGCGCGTGGCGCTAAGCTTCGTCTGCTGGTCCGCGCAACCAGCCCGCGCGAGAACCTCAAGGAGCTGCAAGCCGAGATTGCCGAGGGCGATATGCGCTCGCGCGCCGATATGGACGGTGCGATGCAAGGCATGCGCTATCTCTTTCACGTTGCCGCGGACTATCGCCTTTGGGCGCCTGACCCCGAAGAAATTGTGCGCAACAATCGCGCAGGCACCGAGGCAGTGATGGAAGCGGCACTCGCCGCCAGGGTTGAGCGCGTTGTGTACACGAGCAGCGTTGCGACCTTGAAACCTGGTACAGCGCAAGTGCCATCCGATGAGACCGCGGCGCTCACGGAGGCGACCGCCATCGGCGCTTATAAGCGCAGCAAGGTTGTCGCTGAGCGGTTGGTCGAAAAGCTTGTGAAGGAGCGGGAGCTGCCCGCCGTGATCGTCAATCCTTCCACACCAATTGGCCCGCGCGATGTGCGGCCGACGCCAACCGGCCGCGTGATCGTCGAAGCGGCAAGTGGGCGTATGCCTGCTTTTGTCGATACGGGGTTAAATCTCGTTCACGTCGATGATGTTGCTGCAGGCCATTTGCTGGCATTCGAGAGGGGACGCATTGGCGAGCGCTACATTCTAGGCGGCGAAAATGTGGGCCTGAAAGAGATGCTCGCCAAGGTCGCGGCGCTTTCCGGCCGGGCCGCGCCGACTGTAAGATTGCCGCGCGTGCCGCTTTATCCTTTGGCAGTCGGGGCTGAAGCCTTCGCGATGATCACAGGAAAAGAACCGATGTTGACGGTCGATGCCTTGCGGATGGCGAAATATCATATGTTCTATTCATCGGAGAAAGCGCGCCGTGAGCTCGGCTACTCCGCACGGCCCTATAGCGAGGCGCTTGCCGATGCCGTTGCCTGGTTCAAGGCGAATGGATATTTGAGCTGATCATGCTGCCGCTCGCGTTGTTGTCACTGGCGATTTGGCTCTACCTGCTTTCGGCACGCGGCGGCTATTGGATGTTCCGCGAGCGCCTTGGCGGTGCTCAATTTCCTCTCCCTTTAGGGAGAGGGCAGGGTGAGGGTGCGTTGCCAAGTGTTGTTGCCGTGGTTCCCGCACGCGATGAGGCGGATAGCATCGCGCAGGCGATCGGCGGCCTTCTGAGACAAGACTATCGCGGCAGCTTCCGTGTCATCCTGGTAGATGATCAGAGCACGGATGGAACAGCCCAAATAGCACGCAATACCGCCGCGGCACTCGGTGCGGAAGCAAGGCTCGAAATTATGTCCGGCAAAGACCGGCCGAAGGGCTGGGTGGGTAAACTCTGGGCGATGAACCAGGGCGTTGCGCGCGCCATGAGCGGGGAGGAGCCGGATTATTTCCTGTTCACCGATGCAGATATCGAGCACCCGCCTGACAATGTTACGCGGCTCGTTGCGCATGCTGCCGGGCGCGGCACGGTTCTCACCTCGCTGATGGTGCGGCTTCGCTGCGAAAGCTTCGCTGAGAAACTGCTCATCCCCGCTTTTGTCTATTTCTTCTCGATGTTGTTCCCGTTCGCCTGGTCGAACGATCCGCGCAATAAGGTCGCCGCGGCGGCGGGCGGATGTATGTTGGTGAAGCGCGCGCCGTTCCTGGCCGCTGGCGGATTGGAGACCATCAAGTCTGCGATTATCGATGATTGCGCACTCGCACGTATGATGAAAAAGCAGGGCCCGATCTGGCTCGGCCTGAGCCATGAGACTTTGAGCTTGAGGCCGTATGAAGGCCTCAGCGACATTGGCCGGATGGTTTGGCGCTCGGCCTATGCGCAGCTTGGCTATTCGCCCATGGCGCTTGCAGGCACGGTAATCGGCATGCTGCTGGTTTATTGCGTTCCTGCGGCCTCAGCGATCTTCGCGCACGGTCCTGCGCAGATCACAGGAACTCTGACCTGGTTCGTTATGGCGCTCACTTTCGTGCCGATTTCGCGCTTTTATGGAACCTCGACTATGCGTGGCGTATTGCTCCCCGTCATCGGCCTGATCTACACAGGCTTCACACTGGTTTCTGCTGTTAACTTTTGGACGGGCAGGGGCGGTATGTGGAAGGGACGCGCCCAGGCAATGGCTTCATCATGAGCGACGTTGAAGCGCTGCAATCAGGCAAGGGCCATCGGGACGAAAACTTTCCCGTGGCCTCGGTGCTCATTCACCCGCGCCATCGGCCGGCGATTCTCGCGTTCTACCAGTTCGTGCGGGCCGCCGACGATATCGCCGACAACGCAACCGCCGAACCAGCCGACAAGCTGCGGCTGCTTGAACGTATGCATAAGAGTCTCATGGGCGAAGACGATGTTCCGGAAGGCGTCGCCTTGCGTGTGGCGCTTGCCGCGCGCGGGCTCACATCACAGCATGCGGAGGATTTGCTCGAGGCGTTCCGCCGCGATGTGACGAAGCTGCGCTACAATGACTGGGACGATCTTTGTGATTATTGCCGCTACTCCGCCAATCCGGTTGGCCGCTATGTGCTCGATGTGCATGGGGAGTCGCGGGAGCTTTGGCCTTATAACGATAAGCTCTGCACGGCGCTCCAGATCATCAACCACTTGCAGGATTGCGCCGACGATTATCGCAATCTGGATCGCGTTTATATTCCGCTCGATGCATTGAGTGCCGCGGGAATTGGGACCGATGTGCTGGCGTCACAATCCTCATCGCCAGCCTTGCGCGGCGTCATCACAGGGCTCGCCGAGCGTGTATCCGTTTTGCTCAAGGGCTCCAAGCCGTTCGCGCGCGGCATTCAAGACACGCGGCTCGGCCTTGAGGTGAGCGTGATCCAGGAACTCGCCGAGGATTTGACGAAGCGGCTCAAGACAAATGATCCACTGAGCGACCGCGTGCACCATCGGAAGGCGGAAGCCCTTGGTCTTGCGGCGCTTGCCGCTGGCGGGTTCGCTGTGTCGCGGCTGATGCCGCGCGCGCGTGTTGTGAAGCGTGAGCTCCGTTCATGACGGCGGCCGCGATCAGCGAGACGCCGCCTGAAATCGCGGCGGTCGAAAAGAAGGCTTCGGGCAGCAGCTTCTACATGGCGATGAAGCTGATGCCGAAAGATCAGCGCGAAGCCATGTTCGCGATCTATGCGTTCTGCCGGGCGGTTGACGACATTGCAGATGACGGCATCGGCGATGCGGCTTCACGCACGCGCGAGCTTCACGCTTGGCGAAGCGACATCGATGCGCTTTACGGCGGTTCATCGCCCCAGCGCCTCAAATTCATCGAAGGCACGATCAAGCGTTTCGGACTGAAGCGCGAAGACATGCTCGCCGTCATCGACGGCATGCAGATGGATGTCGACGAGGAGATGCAAGGCGAGGCCGATCTCGCCAAGGTTGATCTCTATTGCGACCGTGTTGCGAGCGCCGTCGGCCGGCTCTCAGTGAAGGTTTTCGGCATGGAGGAGGCGCCTGGCGTTGCGCTTGCGCATCATCTCGGCCGTGCGCTTCAGCTCACCAATATTCTGCGTGACCTCGATGAGGATGCATCGCTTGGGCGGCTCTATCTACCGAGCGAATATCTGGCTTCGGCAGGTATCACAAGCCACAACCCCCGCGAGGTGATGGCTGATCCTCGGATCGACACAGCCTGCCGCGCGGTCGCCAAGCTCGCGCACCAGCATTATGCCGAGGCCGACAAGATCATGCGTGCGCGGCCCAAGGGGCATTTGCGCGCGCCGCGGCTCATGGGCAGCGTTTATTCGCGCATTCTCACCAAGATGGAAGTCGTGGGCTGGGCGCCGCCGCGCGAGCGCGTGAAGCTTGGAAAAGGCACGCTGCTCATGGTGCTTCTGCGCGATGGGCTTGCCGCATGAGCCAAGGCAAGGCCTATGTCATCGGCGCGGGCCTTTCGGGCCTTGCGGCATCGGTTGCGCTCGCAAGCCGCGGTATCGCCGTCGAAGTATTTGAAGCTGCCGCATTTGCGGGCGGACGCTGCCGTTCTTACGTCGATCCCGTGCTCGATCAGGTGATCGACAACGGCAATCACCTCGTTCTTTCCGGCAATTATGCGGTGCGCAACTATCTGCGCGACATCGGTGCGCAGGATGCGCTCAAAGGGCCAGAGCGCGCCGAGTTCGATTTCGTCGACGTGAAGAGCGGCGCGAGATGGAAGGTCGCGCCGAATGATGGCCCGATTCCGCTTTGGGTGTTTGCAGAGAACCGCCGTCCGCCGGGCACGAAGCCGCTCGATTTCGTCTCGCTCTTGGCTCTGTTGCGCGATCATCCAGGCAAGCGCATTGGCGAGGTGATTGAATGCAAAGGCCCGCTTTGGGACACGTTACTTCGCCCGCTCCTCCTTGCTGCACTTAACACCGAGCCTGCGGATTCATCCGCCGATCTTGCGAGCGCCGTCATCCGGGAGACATTATCGAAAGGCGGCCAAGCTTGCAGGCCATGCATCGCGACGCCGACGCTCGGCAGCGCATTCATCAAGCCGGCCTTGGCGTTCTTGAAAGAGAAGGGCGCAACCGTTAACTTGGGCGCGCGATTGCAGGATCTTGATGTCGGGGGATCGCGCGCGGCGTCGCTAGAAGCGGGCAGTGAGAAAAGACAGCTCGGTCCGAACGACATCGTTATCCTCGCTGTGCCGCCCTGGATCGCAAGCACATTCGTGCCCGGCCTCACAGTGCCCGATGAGTTTTGCGCCATCGTCAATGTCCACTTCAAAACAAAGGCGCCGGGCGCGCCGCCGATGCTTGGCGTGATTGGCGGCAGGGCGGAATGGATCTTTTTGTTCGAGAGCCGCGTTTCGGTGACGATCAGCGGTGCCAACGAAATTGTCGATGATGAGCGCGAGGCGCTCGCCGGTGAGGTTTGGGCGGATGTCGCGCGCGCGTTAAACCTCACGGGCCCAATGCCTGTCTGGCAAATCGTTAAAGAGCGCCGCGCGACTTTCGCAGCGACCCCGGAGCAGAATGCAAGACGCCCGGGGCCAGTTACGCAATGGGGCAATCTCTTTGTTGCCGGCGATTGGACCGATACTGGGCTCCCGGCCACCATCGAAGGCTCGATCCGCTCGGGCAACAAGGCAGCCGCTCTGGCGCTTGCCGCGCTTTCGCGATAGGGAGGACGCGGGGATTTGCCATGAATGATCTTGCGGCAACCAAATATATGGGCGCGGTTCCCGTCGATGAAATGATCGATCGTGCGACTGCGGCTCTCCTTGCCATGCAACGTGCAGACGGCCATTGGGTGTTCGAGCTCGAGGCCGATGCGACCATTCCTGCCGAATATGTTCTGCTCGTGCATTATCTCGGCGAAACGCCGAACTTGGAGCTCGAGCGCAAGATCGGCGTTTATCTCCGGCGCATTCAGGGCAAGCATGGCGGCTGGCCGCTGTTTCATGATGGCGCAGCTGACATCAGCGCGACGGTGAAGGGCTATTTCGCGCTCAAGATGATCGGAGATTCGCCCAACGCTCCGCATATGGCTCGCGCCCGCAACGTGATCCTCTCCAAGGGCGGCGCCGACAAGGCCAATGTGTTCACGCGCATGCTGCTCGCGCTTTTTGGCGAGACGCCGTGGAAGAATGTGCCGGCCGTGCCGGCTGAGCTGATCCTTCTGCCGCGCTGGTTTCCGATTCATCTTTCGAAAATGTCCTATTGGGCGCGCACGGTGATCGTGCCGCTCTTGGTGCTTCAGGCCCTCAAGCCGCTCGCGAAGAATCCGCGTAACGTTCATGTGAGCGAATTGTTTGTGCCCGGCGCCAAGCCGAACACGGGTCCCGCCCCGCACCAAAACAAAGCGTGGGGCAATTTCTTCATCGTGCTCGACGGCGCGCTCAAGCTGTTCGATCCGTTTTGGCCGAAGGAATTGCGCAAGCATGCGATCGAGAAGTGCGTCGAGTTTGTAACGACGCGCCTTAATGGCGAGGATGGCCTCGGCGCGATTTATCCGGCGATGGCCAACAGCGTGATGATGTATGATGTGCTCGGCTATCCCGAGACGCATCCTGATCGTGCGATCGCGCGGCTCTCGGTAGAAAAGCTCCTCGTCATCAAGGAAAGCGAAGCATATTGCCAGCCTTGCGTTTCTCCCGTGTGGGACACAGGGCTTGCTGCGCACGCGCTGCTTGAAGCGCGCGGCGATGAGGTGAAGCCGCAAATCGACAAGGCGCTCGAGTGGCTGAAGCCGCTACAAGTGCTGGACGTCAAAGGCGATTGGGCGGATGAGCGCCCCAATGTCCGGCCGGGTGGTTGGGCCTTCCAATACCGCAACGACTATTACCCGGATCTCGACGACACGGCGGTTGTCGTGCTCGCAGCCGACCGCGCGCATAAGCAGACGGGCGGCGCGACCGATTGGGACGATGCGATATCGCGTGGGCGCGAATGGGTGCTCGGCCTCCAAAGCAAGAATGGCGGCTGGGCCGCATTCGATGCCGACAATTCCTATTACTATCTCAACAATATTCCGTTCGCGGATCATGGCGCGCTCTTGGATCCGCCCACGGAAGATGTCACCGGGCGCTGCCTCGGCATGCTTGCCCAGCTTGGCGATGATCTAAACGGCGCGCCTGTGAAAGATGCGATAGAGTATCTAGGCAGCGTGCAGCGGGAAGACGGCAGCTGGTGGGGCCGCTGGGGAGTCAACTACATTTATGGCACATGGTCGGCGCTAGCCGGGCTCAATGCCGCGGGTGTTGAGTCGTCCGATCCGATGATGAAGAAGGCGGCGGATTGGCTGATCGCGATACAGAATGCCGATGGCGGATGGGGCGAAGACTGCACGAGTTACAAGCTCGACTACAAAGGCTATGAGCCAGCGCCATCGACTGCATCGCAAACTGCGTGGGCGCTTTTGGGCCTTATGGCGGCGGGCCAAGTCGATCACCCGGCTGTCGCACGCGGCATCGCCTATTTGCGTGAAACACAATCCGCCGACGGGCTTTGGACACAAGATCATTACACCGGCGGTGGTTTCCCGCGTGTGTTCTATCTCCGCTATCACGGCTATCCGAAATTCTTTCCTCTGTGGGCGATCTCGCGCTATCGCAATCTTAAATTGAGCAACGCGAAGCGCGTCGCGCACGGTCTATGATCGTCGCGGTCGTCGGGCTTGAACGCGAGGCGCGCATCGTCGCCGGGCCTGATATCTCGATCTCTCGGCGCGGCGCAAACCTGCCGGCGTTCATCGCGCAAGGTGCTCGCGGCATCATCAGCATTGGCATCGCGGCTGGGCTCGACCCATCGCTGAAGGTCGGCGATAGCGTGATCGCCTCTTGCATCATTGCTGATAATCAGCGCTACGAGGCTAGTGAGCCCTGGGCTCGGTCTCTTTGCGCGTGCCTCGCTGCAAGCGATCCCCTCCCCCTCGTGGGGAGGGATAGGGTGGGGGGCCAAACAATGAATGTCAGCGGTGGCCTGCCGCCCGAAACCCCCACCCGCCTGCCTTCGCACTCTGTGCTTCGGCAAGGCGACCTCCCCACAAGGGGGAGGTGGACGAGCGTCCGTGTCGGGCCAGTTGTCGGTTGCGGTGTTGTGGTGGCTTCGGTTGCTGAGAAGGAACAATTGCGAACGCAAACGACGGCGCTGGCGGTGGACATGGAATCTCATATCGCGGCAAAGGCAGCAGCTCAGGCGAATATCCCTTTCGTGGCCTTGCGCATTATTTCGGATCAGGCCGACGAAGCGTTGCCGCCAGCAGCTATTGTCGCGATGCGCGCGGATGGTAGCATCGACATGGGCGCTGTGATTGGATCGCTGTTGATGAAGCCGACGCAAATTCCGGCGCTCATGCGCACAGCTCGAAACGCTGAGATCGCGTTTAAGGCGCTACTCCGCTGCCGAAACGCTTTGGGTCCGCGACTTGCCTTCCCGGATCTCGGTTAGCTTGCGCTCGACATGGCGTGAAAACACATATTCCGCCGGGCGCTGATTTTCGAGATTTATATCGGGCGCCATCGGGCCCTCGGTCTTGGCGCCGCGCATGTGAACGAACGCGGCCTTGATCGGGTTCGAGAACGCGTCTTTCACGGCAGTACCTTCGAAGCCGCAGTGAACCATGCAGTTGGCGCACTTCTCGTAATTGCCGACGCCGTATTTCTGCCACTCGGTGCCGTCCATGAGTTCCTTGAAGGTCGCGGCATAGCCCTCGCCGAGCAGATAGCAGGGCTTTTGCCAGCCGAACACGCAGCGGAGCGGCATGCTCCAAGGCGTGCACTCATAGGTCTGGTTGCCGGCGAGGAAATCAAGGAAGAGGTCGGACTGCGTAAATGACCACTTCTTGCCGCCATCGCCCCTGGAAAGAATGCTGCGGAACAGTTGGCGCGTCTTTTCGCGATTGAGGAAGTGCTGCTGATCGGGCGCGCGCTCATAGGCATAACCCGGGGACATTGTGATGCCGTCGATCCCCATCTCCGTCATGAGATCGAAAAACTTTGCCGTCCGCTCGGGATCAGCATCGTTGAACAGCGTGCAATTGATCTGCACGCGGAAGCCTTTGGACTTCGCAAGTTTAATCGCATCGATCGCCTTGTCGTAGACGCCGTCAAGGCATACCGATTTGTCATGCATCCCCTGGTCGCCGTCGAGATGGATCGACCAAGCGAAATCCGGGTGCGGCTCGTATTGATCGATCTTCTTAGAGAGCAAGAGCGCATTGGTGCAAAGGATGACGATCTTCTTGCGATCCAAATAGCCGCGGACGATTTGCGGCATCTCGCGGTGGAGCAGGGGCTCGCCGCCCGCGATCGAAACCGCCGGGGCGCCGCATTCATCGATCGCAGCCAAGCAGTCTTCAACGCTCAAGCGTTGATTGAGGATCTCTTCCGGATAATCGATCTTGCCGCAGCCGGCGCAAGCCAAATTGCAGCGGAATAAGGGCTCGAGCATCAACACGAGCGGATAGCGTTTGCGCCCGCTCAGATGCTGTTTGGCGACATAGCTGCCGATCCGCGCTGCGTGAGAAAGAGGAATTGCCAAGGAACGACTCCGTCGCCTTAAGAACCGGCTTTCGCCGCCGCTTATGTCCTGAGCTCTGCCGGGAGGCGGAACTCAATATTTTCGCTAATGCCTTCCATTTGCGTGACTTCCACCTCGCCGATTTGGCGCAGCGCATCGATCACATGGAGCACAAGCTCCTCCGGGGCCGAAGCGCCGGCGGTTAATCCAATCACCTCTTTGCCATCGAGCCACTTCGGGTCTAACTCAGCGCCGTCGGCGATCAAATAGCTCGGTACGCCTTCTTCGAGACCAATCTCGCATAGGCGATTCGAATTTGAGCTGTTCTTGGCGCCGACAACCAGGAGGACATCAACGACCTTGCAAAGCTCGCGAACCGCCGATTGGCGGTTCTGCGTGGCATAACAAATATCCGTGGTCTCCGGCCCGACAATGTCGCTGAAGCGGCGCTTGAGAGCGCCGATGATATTGCGCGTATCGTCCGTCGAAAGCGTTGTCTGGGTGACGTAAGCGACGGGCGCATCGTCCGGCAGATCCAGCGCATCGACATCCTCTTCGGAAGACACGAGATGTACAGGCGCCCCCACCTGGCCCATCGTCCCCTCAACTTCCGGGTGACCGGCATGGCCGATGAGCACAAGGTTTCGGCCTTGTGCGACGTAGCGCTTGCCCTGCTTGTGGACCTTGGAAACCAGCGGACAAGTGGCGTCGAGAACGGGCAGCCCGCGCCGCTCCGCCTCTTTAACCACCGTTTGGGCGACACCGTGAGCGCTGAAAACCGTTACGGCGCCGGCGGGAACCTCGGAAAGCTCCTCGACGAAGCGGGCGCCCTTGTTCTTCAAGGTCTCGACGACATGCCGGTTGTGAACGATCTCGTGGCGCACATAGATGGGCTTGCCATACTTCCTGAGGGCGTGCTCGACAATGTCGATCGCCCGCACCACCCCCGCGCAGAAGCCACGGGGTTGAGCAAGCACGACACGAATATGCCGCTGAAATCCATTGGCGCCGGACACGCGGACTCCCACCATCGCGAAGATTGAGAAGCAGTTTCCAGAAAGACTCGGCCACGAGCAACAAATTTCGTGAGCCGCTGTGGCAGTTCCACATCGCGTGTGTGGCCTAGGTGCCAGGCAGGCGCTTTCGGCTCCACAACGCATTGGCCCGCGCTCTTAGCATTGATTGCGTTGGGGTTTTCGGCTTCAAATCGCCGCAGGGCTGGAGTGTGAGAGGCAAAGTTGGAGGTGAAGAGGCGAGGGGCAAGCTAACGTGGAGTTTAGCCAAAGTTGCTTTGGCGGCTTCCCTCGACTTCCCGATAAGTTCAATTTATGGGTGACTATGAATGTCGGCGGTCACGAGGTGGGACGTGACTTTCAGAGGCGTTTAAAGCTCGAATCTCATGGGCTGCAATGGCCATGAGACCAAACTTGGAGGCTGGTCGTCGCGTGGGGGGAGGTAGGACGGAAACGTCCTTTTCATGTTTTGTTCGCTCAGTAAATTGGCCTTCGTGAGTGGAGGTTTTGGAGCCATGACCGAAGGGCAAGTGATCGGCGCGCCGGCTACTACGACGCGATCAGCGCAGGGCTCGTCTCAGCTGGTCCGTGCATTGTCCCAGGCAGCGTCCGCGGTGGATCTGGAACTTGCGCGCGTACTGCCAGAGCCCCATGGGCTCCATGCGCGCATTCAGGAAGCGATGCGCTACGCCATTACCGCTGGCGGAAAGCGGTTACGTCCATTTCTCGTCATCGAAAGCGCCAAGCTCTTCAATGTCGATCCCGCCTATGCGCTGCGGGCCGCCGCGGCCATTGAGCTGGTGCACACCTATTCGCTCGTGCATGACGATCTGCCGTGCATGGACGATGACGATTTGCGGCGCGGCCAGCCGACGGTTCATGTCGCCTTCGACGAGGCGACTGCAGTGCTGGTGGGCGACGCGCTACTGACCATCGCCTTCGAGGTTCTGGCGTCGGAGAAGACCCATCCTTCGGCTGAAGTTCGCTGTCAGCTCATCGCCCGCCTGGCCGAGGCTTCGGGCAGCAACGGGATGATTGGCGGGCAAATGATCGATATGGAGGCACCGAACCAGTCGCTTTCTGCGGATTCGATCATTCTTCTACAGCGGATGAAGACGGGCGCGCTGTTCGAGTTTGCTTGCGAGGCTGGTGCCATTCTTGCGCAAGCCGGCCACGAGCATCGTGAGCGCCTGCGTGGATATGCACGCGATTTCGGCCTTGTCTTTCAAATCACCGATGATTTGCTCGATGCGCTCAGCACTGCCGAGAAGGCCGGAAAGGCCGTCGGCAAGGATCAGGAACAGGGCAAGGCGACCCTGATTTCGGCGTTCGGAGTCTCGGGCGCCCGCTCTAAAGCGGAGCAGCTTGCGCGCCGCGCTGCCGAGGCGCTTGTGCCTTATGGAACGACAGCTGCTGCACTTCAAGAACTCCCTATATATCTCCTCGATCGACAGTCATGACTTCGGTTGCACAACGCGTGTGACG
>JBAQHC010000748.1:0-20663 GCA_049288095.1 Alphaproteobacteria bacterium
ATCAACGGGCGCTTCCTCGGTCCAAAGGCGGGTCATGACTTCGATCCACTCGGCCGCGAGCGAATAGCGTTCGTCATGCTCCAGCATGTCGGCGCCGAAGCTTTCGATTTCGGACTTATGCCATCCGGTGACGACATTCAGTGTGAAGCGCCCGCCCGAGATATGATCGATGGTCGTTGCTTGTTTGGCCGCTAGCACCGGATGGATTGTAGGCACGTGAGAGGTTGCAAACACCGAAGGATGCTTGGTCTGGGCACCAATGCCGGCCGCGAAAGTGAAGCACTCAAATCCTGCGCCGTTAAAGTCGGTGACGCCGCCAAAACCGCGCCAGCGTCCAACCGGCACAATGGCCTCGAACTCCATTTCATCGGCGAGGCGCGCAAGCTCGGACGTGCTCTCCCACTTCGCTTCGAGCATGCCTTCCATCGATGAAATTGTACAACCGCCGCTGAGATTGGAGCTGAAAGTGCCGAGCTTCAGCCTCCGGTCACCAAAGATCGGATTCGTTGCCCGCCTTGGATCTTCCTTTGCCATTCGCATCTCCTGTTTTTTTGTTTTGCAACGATGCGCGGCGCCATCAGCGCCGATCTGTTTCCTCTTGTCTGGCTATCCGTTCGCGACCCGACTGTAGCCTTTTTTCCTGGAGTTTGCTGGCTCTCTTGTTCAACCTTCTGAGGAGGTTTCAATTCATTGACCGGTGCCGCGACGTGTGACTGGATATTAACTTGCGTTCCACGAGGCCGGGAGAGCGTCATGGACAACAAGAGCAATATCATTGAGGGGAGCGGCTATCATCGCCGCCCGGCAGTTTATCGCGATGAGCTGACTGAAGTGGGCCGCGGCACACCGATGGGTGAGCTCATGCGGCGCTACTGGCAAGTCGTCGCATTGAGCCGCGATGCGACCTCAACGCCTAAGCAGATACGCCTGCTCGGCGAAGACCTCATTCTTTTCCGCGACGGAAAGGGGCGCGCCGGTCTTGTGTACAATCGCTGTTGCCATCGCGGCACCACGCTTTATTACGGCAAAGTCGAAGAGAGCGGCATCAGATGCTGCTATCATGGTTGGCTGTTCGATGTCGAAGGTCATTGCATTGAGCAGCCTTGCGAGCCGGACCTCGGCGCCAAGTATCGTGACAAGGTTCGCCAACCTTGGTATCCGGTGCAGGAGCGATATGGTCTTATCTGGGCTTATCTCGGGCCGCCCGAAAAGATGCCGATATTGCCGCGCTACGAGATTTTCGAGAACTTGAAGCAAGGCGAATTCATCGAGGTCGATGATACTTCAATCGGCACGCAGGGCGACGCCATCATGCCCTGTAACTGGCTGCAGCATTTTGAGAACGTCATGGATCCAACGCATGTTCGGGTGCTTCACGGAACGCACAGCGGGCCGCAGTTCGGTGATGAGGTTATCAGCGGTAAGTTTGTGATGCCCGAATTTCGCGAGACCCCGCGTGGCATCGAGTTTCGTGGTGAGGGCGAGTTTCGCAAAGGCTGCACGGCGCAAGGCGATGGGCGGTATAATGTTTGCGAGCTGTTGCTGCCGTGTATTCGGGCCGTGCCGAATCCGTTTTACTCAAAGCCGGATGAACCGTGCGAAGCGCTCGGCTTCATGATGCCAATCGACGACACCCACTTCCGCATCTATACGGCCGGACGCACGACCGTGAAGGGACAAGTCTTCACGATACCGCCCGAAATCTGGCAGGCCTTCACTAAGGGCGCGAATGCGCCGCCGAGCCGCTGGTCGCAAATGACGGAAGAAGAGCGGCGCGCAAAACCTGGCGACTGGGAGGCCCAGACTGGGCAAGGTCCGATCACGATCCACTCCGAAGAGCATCTTGTCAGCTCGGATATCGGTGTTCTGACAGTACGCAAGATGTTTTCCGAACAGCTCAAGCGCATGGAGCGTGGCGAAGATCCCAAAGGCTTGATCTTCGATCGCAATGCGCCGCCAATTAAATTGACGGCGGGCGGCAATTGGAGCAGTCCGCAGCCTTACATCTAAAGAGCTTCAGCGTGAAAATCAGTCGCATCGGGAATATTCGTTGCAAGGTCGGCGAGGGCCCGCTTTGGAATGCCGATGAGCAGGCGCTCTACTTTGTCGACATTCAAGGCAAGCAGCTGCATCGGCACGACGCGGCGAGCGACCGAATCGCGAGTTGGAGCCTGCCGCTCAAGATCGGCTGCGTGGCAATGCGGCGAAGTGGCGGCGCGATGCTCGCATTGGAAGACGGCTTTTATGCCTTCGATTTCGCCACTGGCACTCCCGAAGCATTCGCCAAGCCTGAGGACGACAAGACGCAATTCAACGATGGCAAGGTCGATCGCCAAGGCCGCTTCCTAGCTGGAACGGTTTGCCGCAGCTTCACCGATCCAAAGCCTGAGGCCTCGCTCTATCGATTGAATCCGGATCGAACGATCGCGCGTCTTGCAACGGATATTTTCATTTTCAACGGTCCGGCGTGGAGCCCCGACGGGCGCGTCTTCTATTTTGCCGATAGCCAACGAGGATGCTTGTTTGCTTGCGAGTACGACCTTCGCACGGGAGCAATTTCCAATCGCCGCACATTTGTCGATGTCACCGCGGTCGGTGGATCGCCGGATGGCGGAACTGTCGATGCCGAAGGCTGCTATTGGACGAGTGTCGTCATGGCCGGCAAGATCGCTTGCTTCACGCCAGACGGAAGGCTGAGGCGCACGGTCGACGTGCCGGTGCCGTGGCCTTCAAGCCTCATGTTTGGCGGGCCAAACCTCGACCGGCTCTACTTCACGTCAATCGACGGCGCGGTTTATGGCCGGCCGACGACACCCGATAGCGGCGGATTGTTTCTGATTGACGGGCTCGGAGTTACCGGGATCGCGGAAGCCCGTTTCAGTGGTTAGATGACAAGCTAATTTGCTGAGGAATAGGGTTCCTTGAGAGGTCCGCTGCGGGGTCGGAAGCAGCCTCTCCTACGCGCAGGGCTACGCCGCGAACGGCAACTCCGAGATACGCGCCAATACCTGGCTGAACTCCGGTTCCGGCGCAACGCACATGGTTCGATAAGTGTTCAGGAAGGGCAGCCAACTTTCAATTCTTTACACGAATTGAAAGTTGTCCTCGGGCTTGACCCGGGACCCATGGTTCGACAGGCACATGCCTTTGCTGTTCTGGGCCCTCCGCCGATGCGAGAGCCCCTACCGATCCCGTATTAAATCCTGGGATTTTCTCCACGGCTGGTTATCCTCGCGCGGGAAGCCCGGAGGGTGGGACCGTCCGCGCCGGGATAAGTGCAACAAGAACAAATTCAAAGGGAGACGAAGATGGCCACCAGCGTAACGCTCGACCGAGCAGGGCTCGAAAGGCTCGCTGACCAATATTTGCGCGCCGTTGTGAAGCACGACCCCAAAGGACTGCCGCTGGCGCGCGACGTCCGCTACACCGAGCTTGGGCAGGAGATGGATGTTGGCGACGGCTTCTGGGGCACGGCGACCGGCATCGGCAATTATCGTCAGATCTTCTCTGACCCGGAAGGCGGCGAGGTCGGCTGGTTCTGCACGATGGAAGAAGGCGAGCGCCCGCTGCTCATGGTGGTGCGCCTCAAGCTGCAGCTGGGGCTCATCACCGAGATCGAGACCGGCTACTACCGTCAAATGGGCTTTGGCGGCGGCGCGAACTGGAACGATCTCGGGCCGCCCAACTTGAACAAGCAAGGCAAGCCGCTGCCGGCTTGGGCCAAGGTGACGCCGCGCGAACAGCGCTTGCCGCGCCAAGAGCTGATCAACATCGCCAACTGCTATTTCGCCGGCCTGCAGAACAACGACGGCAAAGGCTATTATCCGTTTACGGATGATTGCCATCGCTTGGAGAACGGCGTCGCCACGTCGAACAACCCCGATCTCAAAATGGGCTCGCCCGACGGCAGCTTCAACCCAGCGGCGATGTCGGTCAAAGCCGCGTTCGAAACGGGCTTTTACGGCGTCGTGACCCGCATTCACGACCGGCGTTTCCCGGTGGTCGATGAGGAACGCTCAATCGTTCTGGCGTTCGGCGTCTTCGATCATGCCGGAACCAAGCTTACGGTGCGCCTGACCGACGGGCGCGACTTCCCGATGCGTATGTTCAACCGGCCCTCCTCGCTCTACATCGCGGAGGCCTTCAAGATCGAGAACGGGTTGATCAGCCAGATCGAAGCGCTGTGCGCCTCCGTGCCCTATCACTCCAAGACCGGCTGGCCTGGCGGTATCTCCGGCAGCTGAGCTTCGTTAGCGACGCAGGAGCCTGCGAAAGCTGTTGCCCTCCGACTTCAATCGGAGGGCTTGCTGGCGCAGGAACACGTGTCTTGCAAGAGGCCACAAAACCTCTTCATCCCGCGCAGTCTTATGTCGGAGAAGTGAGAGTCAAAAGACAGTCGTCAGTAGTCGCTCGGTTCAATCAATCACTTTTTAGATCAAAGAGCCGCTTTACTGCGACAGTGTCGATAAGAACCTGTCACAGGACAGCAACAACCGTCATCTTCGTTTCAAGGACCCGATTTTCTAAATTCACAGGATTGTCACAATCAAGCTATGCTCCCATTAATGCGAGGCCTTTGAGCTTCCATTTCGAAGTCTAAGTTGGCCGCCGGATAACAAAGAACCGGCGCGCTGCTCTTGGCGGGCTCAAAGCCAACAAGGGATTGGGGATATCCACGTGGCGGACGATCACTACTCATTTCCGGAAGCGGGTAGCGCGTTTTATCGAATGGGCCGCGGCACTATTCTGGAGCCACCCCCGAATTGGATTCACGTCCGAAAGGGAGACGTTGAGAAAGTTGTAAGCCGCCTTTTTGCTGGATTTGCAGGTGAGAAAAAGAAACTTTGCGAACTTATAGAGAAGGGTGATCGAAAGGTATTTGACGAGCATGCAATTGCTTTCCGCGTGGCTCCAGGAAACACGCACGAGGAATCATTTCTGATCGATCTTTTCCTTCCTCAACCGACACCTCCTCAAGGTCGTCGACTCGTACGCCACTTCGTGTTCTGTCACTATCTAATCGTAGTACTTTCTTTTATTGCAGCATATTACTTGTCTTTTGTTCTTTTCGACGCCGTCACGGGACGCATGCTAAACCTGTTGGCAAATAAATCTGCCACAGCCAGCGTCAGTGCATGGTGGACGCACCTCGCAATTGCGTTGACGAGTAGCAAAGGGCCATTAGGGCCTCAAAGCCCATCACCAGCGATCGTCACGTACGGTCCGCAGCAAACAGCTGGCGTCATTCTCTTGTTTTTCTTGTCCCTCACCCTTCTCATCGTAATTGCCCTGTGGCGCAACAACTTAGTGTCGCAGCTTGATTTCGATATAAAGGAGTGGACCCAGTCTGCCGACGCCCTACAGAACGATGAGACGAATGTTAGTTCGTCAAAAATTCGGGATCTTATCGTCCACACTAAATTGCTTATACAGTGGCGGCGTTTCCTGAGAATTCACGCCAAGTTCATTTCCACCGCTTCACTGGTGCTCATTGGCCTTCTCTGTGTAGGCTTGTGGATTTCGGACGGGGGGAGTTGGGCTTCGATCGCAGATGATTGGGCAGCTGTCTTGGCACAACTCAAAGACTTCGACCCAGGGAGCTCTAATCTTCAGCTGTTGCTAGATCAAGTTCGGTTGCCTGTCCGGCACTTAGTAGTATTCCCTGCCTTATTGCTCGGAAGCGCAAGCGCATTCATAGCATTGTTATGGGTGACTAGACGGCTAAATCGAGCTTGGTGGTATTACACGACGAACATAGATCCTACGCCGGCTCTCTGCTACACATTCCTGCGGACCATTGACCATATCAGTCAAGTGGCCGGAAAGGCCACGTAACCTCAGACTCAACGAGAGCTTCGTTTGAGGAGAGGGCCACGCGGTCGCTGCGGCCAGAATATTCGCGATCTCATGAAGCGGGAGGCCAATGACACTCGTGTAAGAACCCTTGAGAGACCGCACGAACCCATCCGCTCGTCCTAAGATAGCATATCCACCCGCGCGTCCCTTCCATTCACCGCTCGACACATACTCCTCGATGTCATCTGCCGTGAGATGACGGAAGCGCAATCGCGTGGTCACCACTTTGAGCGAGAGACGGTGGTCGTCGCGAAAGAGCGCAATACCGCTATGGACCTGATGCTCACGTCCTGACAGCATCCGCAAATAGGTCCGAGCTTCGCCTTCCGTCTCTGCTCTTCCGAGAGGCCGCTGACCGACAGCTACGAGAGTGTCCACACCCAGCACAAAAGCCCCATCTTTATCTCGTTGCGACAGGACGACCAGCGCCTTCTGCTCGGCGAGGCGGCGTACGAGCCGAACAGCGGATTCCCCTCGTCGAGGCGCTTCATCGATGTTCGCCGGAAGCACAATCGGCTCGATACCAATCTCTCTAAGCAGCAGCACTCGAAGCGTCGAGCTGCTCGCTAATACCAAATCTGAGTTCGCGCTCATGGCTCCCCCCAACGCGACCGCGCCTTGCCATCCCTCCTGCACGCTATGACAAAACCGTTGTCACATTCAAATGTTTGAGCGCGTCAGTTCGACGACTTGCTCGCTTCAGACGTCGATCAAGCTGACCATGCTTAATCAGACTGGCGCCTTCCGCCCCAAGCTCGCCTACTTGGTGAGCCGGCAAGTTATTCGATATCATCCGTATGCAGATTATCCGTATCGCTCCGGATCAGAGGCGCCGAGGCGTTCAGCGGGCGTCGAATCGGTCCCACAATAGCCCCCACGCCACGAAAAGCCCTAAATTGATTGCTTAATAACCTTTGGCAGTCTAAGGCTCTCCGATGAATCGGCTCAAACCTATCCAGCTTTTTGCGGTGACGCTGCTTGCGCTCGTCACGCTCTATATCCTTGCAACGGCGATCGGCTGGATCGATGGGCGGCTTGCGGCAAAGACCGTCATTGCCGTGCTCGGCGATGTCGTGAATATGTTCCGGCCGCACAGGAACTAGCTATGGATCGTGTCATTGCGAGCCCGGACTTGATCCGGGCGAAGCAATCCATCCTTCGACAGGCTCAGGATGAGGGTTGCTGGGTTTTGCCCTCATGGTGAGCTTGTCGAACCATGGATCGCCACGGCACTTCGTGCCTCGCGATGACGGGATCTAAGTTTCTGCCATGACCTCGCCCAAGACCGTCTTCCTTCTGCCGGGCCTGCTCTGCGATGACGAGATTTGGCGGCATCAGCGCGCGGCGCTGGAGCGCGAATTCGATATCTGCATTCCGCATTTTCTGGGACTGAGCCGCATCACGGCGATGGCCGAACGCGTGCTTCAAGATGCGCCGGAGAGATTCGCGATCGCCGGGCATTCGATGGGCGGGCGCGTCGCGCTTGAAGTCCACCGGCTTGCGCGCGAGCGGATAGAACGCTTGATGCTGCTCGATACGGGCGTTGCGCCGGTGCGCGCGGGCGAAGCCGAAGAGCGCGCCGTGCTTGTCAATCTCGCGCGGACGAAAGGCATGAAGGCGCTCGCCGAAGCGTGGCTGCCGGGCATGGTGCGCGAAGAGCGCTTGAAGGATGAAGCGCTGATGGTGCCGCTCAGGGCGATGGTCGAGCGCTTCACGCCCGAGGATTTCGCGCGGCAGGTTGAGGCGTTGCTCAACCGGCCTGACGCGCGGGGCGAGCTTGCGCGCATCGCCTGCCCCACAACCATCGTCTGCGGACGGCAGGACAAATGGAGCCCACTCGACCGCCACGAGTTGATCCATCGCGCGGTTCCGCATTCGAAGCTCGTCGTGATCGAAGACAGCGGGCACATGACACCCGCCGAGCAACCAAGCTCCGTGACATACGCCTTGCGCGATTGGCTGGCTTAAGGCGTGCTAAGCCTCCAGGCATTTGGGAGGCAATAATGGCAAGGCCAGCGCGCCGCGTCGTCACCGGACACGACTCAAAAGGCAAATCGATCTTTCTGTCGGATGGCGAGCCGCCGCAGCATCACACGATGAAGGGCGAAGGCGTCGGTGCCGATTTCATCGAGATGTGGAGCGTGGCTGAGCCGGTTCCGCCGCTCCGCTCCACCGAGCCGCGCGAGCCGAACGAGCGCGCTTTCACCATCATGCCGGCATCGGGCCATCTGCTGCGCTTGATCGACATTTACCCGGCGAGCCAAGGCGGACGTCGCACCGTCATGCATCGCACAAAGACGCTTGATTATGTTGTCGTGATCGAGGGCGAGATCACGCTCATCCTCGACGATAGCGAAGTCACGCTGAAACAAAGCGATGTGGTCGTGCAGCGGGGAACCATGCATGCGTGGGAGAACCGCTCGAACAAGATGGCGCGCATGGCGTTCTTCCACATCGACGGCGAGTTCTCGGGTGAGCTGCTCGCCAAATTGCCCAAGCCGCTCGAGCTGATGAAATGAGCCGATTTCACGCGGTGCCGCGGAGAACGCTAAGAGATCAAGACAAATCTCCCCCTCCCTCAGGGAGTGGTTAGGGGAGGGCTGGCACAAAACGTCGGCGTACGTTGTAAATCCTCCTCCTAGCCTCCCCCAGAGGGGGAGGGACATTAATTGGTTCATCGCCGCGCCTCCGCGTGAACGCAACTATTCCCAGGGCGATTTGTGCGGGCCCGGTGTTTGCCACGGATCGCTCTGCCGTGCATCGGTGGCCTGCACGGGCGCGGGCGAAGCCGGGTGCACTGAAGGGACGGATGCACCGGCCGTGTCCCGCTCAGGCGCGAGGCCGCCAAGCTCTTCGAGCACTTTGATGCGCGCTTCGATCGGCGGGTGGGTTGCGAACAACCCGCCGAGATCGAATGCCGATGGCGGATTCTCGATGAACATCTGCTTAACTTCACTCGGCACGTGCGGCACATCCGGATTGGCCGAGATCTTCTTGAGCGCGCTGATCAGCGCGCTCGGGTCCTTCGTCAGCTCAACCGAACCTGCATCGGCCATATATTCGCGCCGCCGCGAGATCGCAAAACGCAACACGAGCGCGAGCATATAGCCGATCGCCATGGCGACCGCGGAAACGAGCATAATGATGATGATTGCGCCGCCGCCATCACGCGAGCGGCTGCGCCGGCCATAGGAGGCAACCTGAATGCTCCGCCACAGCATTTGCGCGATGAACGAGATCATGCCGGTGAAAACGATCGTGACGATCAGAACGCGCGTGTCGCGGTCGATGATGTGCGTGAGCTCGTGCGCGAGAACGGCCTCCATCTCGCGCTTGTTGAGCTGCTCCAAGATCCCGCGCGTCACGGTGATGGCATAGCTCTTCTCGTCGATCCCGCTCGCATAGGCGTTCATCACATCGGTGTCGATGATGTAGAGCTTGGGCGTTGTCAGCCCGCGCGAGATGCAAAGATTTTCAAGCAGATTGTAAAGCTCGGGCTGCTCCTCGCGCGTAACGGGATGGGCGCCCGTTGCCATATGAATGATAGCATCGTTGAAGAAATAGCCGATCAGCGTCCAGATCGCGGCGATGCCGATGACGGTCGGCCACCAGGCGTAAATTGCGGAAAGCGCAAGATCGAGCGCACTGCCGGTGCCCAAAACCTGTGGCAAGCCGAGACTCTCGAACGGATCGTAATAGCCGTATCCTTGCCCTTGCCCGAGCGTGAACACGCCGACAAAGAAGAAGATCACGCCGAGCAGCAATAAGAGCAGCAGCGGGAACGCCACAAGCAGCAATATCGATTTGATATTGTTGTTGAGGCGATAGGTGGTGAGGCCGAGCTTAGCTGGCTCAGTCATGGTGCCGCGCTTAATTGCCGAACGAGACTTTCGGCGCCTCTTTGATGGCCGCCTGCTCACTCGCATCAACCTGGAACATTTCTGCAGGCTGGAAGCCGAACATGCCGGCAAACAGCGCGCCCGGGAACTGGCCGATCGCGGTGTTGTACTCGGCGACGGCATTGTTGAGGAAACGGCGCGCCGCGGCGATCTTGTTTTCGATGTCGGAAAGATCGCTCTGTAGCTGCATGAAATTCTGGTTTGCCTTGAGCTGTGGGTAATTCTCGGCGACCGCCATCAAATTGCCGATCGCGCTTGTGAGCGCGCCTTCGGCGGCGCCGCGCTGTGCTGGGCTTGAAGCGCTCATCGCGGCCGCGCGCGCCTCGGTAACCTTCTGGAAAACGCCGCTTTCATGCGCGGCATAGCCCTTCACCGTCTCGACGAGATTGGGGATGAGATCATGGCGCTGCTTAAGCTGCACATCGATGTCGGAAAAGGCGCGCTTCCACGCCTGCCGGAGCGCCACCAGCCGGTTGAAAGTGAAGATCGCGATCAGAACGATGACGGCGATCGCTATTAGGACATAAGTCGTTGCGGTCATTCGAGGGCTCCCTGGGCGCGTGCCCCAAAACCGACGTACAGCCCATAAGTGGGGCGCGGCGCGGCAAAGCGCAAGCGCCTTTAGGTCATGTGCGTGCATAGCCTCCCCCTTGCGGGGAGGCACGGATCGCGCGAGCGGTCCGGGTGGGGGTTTGATGTGGCTTCCCAACAACCCCCACCCGAAATGCTGCGCATTTCGACCTCCCCACAAGGGGGAGGTTGAATACAACGCCTCTGTTCATCATCAAATCATTTGCAAACCGCGGGCGCGGCCACGCGGGAACGCGGAATCGATCTTGGCGATTTCCGCCTCGGTGAGCTTCACCGCGCCGGCTCCGGCATTTTCCTCCGCATGCGGAACGCTCGAATGCTTGGGGATAGCGAACACGTGGGGCCGGCGCGTTAGGAAGGCGAGCGCCACTTGACGCGGCGTTGCGCCAACAAGCTTAGCGACCTCCTCGAGCACACGGCCGCCCGCCGAGCGCGCCTCTGGGAAACTCGATTGGCCGAACGGGCTGTAGGCAACTACGGCGACGCCATGCTTCTCACACCAAGGGATGACGCCATGCTCGATACCGCGCTCGCCCAAATGATAGAGCACTTGGTTGCAGGCGATCTTGCCCTCGCCCACGATGCTGACGGCTTCATCGAGGTCATCCGCATCGAAATTGCTGACACCCCAAGAGCGGATCTTGCCTGCGCGAACGAGCTCCTCAAACCCCGCGAATGTCTCTTCAAGCGCGTGCCGGCCGCGCCAGTGCAGCAGATAGCAATCAAGATAATCGGTCTTGAGATGCTTGAGGCTGCGCTCGCAAGCCGTGATCGTGCCGCTGCGCGAGGCGTTTTCCGGCAGAACCTTCGACACGATGAAGAGATCTTCGCGCCGCCTCCCTTTGATTGCCTCCCCAACAATGTCTTCGGAGCGGCCCGAGCCATACATCTCCGCCGTATCGATATGCGTCATGCCCAGGTCGAGCCCGCGCTGAAGCGACGCCACCGCCGATTTGCGATCGCCGCGCTCGATGTTCCATGTGCCTTGCCCGATCACCGGAACAGTGCGGCCTGTCTCGCCGAATGCGCGCGAAATCACAGCTGATCTCCCTAAATGCCAATCACTTGATCGCCAGTGACAACCTCGCCCGGCTTGTAGGTCGCTCCGCTTGAGAGCTTGCGATAGAGCGCAGCGAAATCCTTATAGGTCTCGGCGAACAGCTCGTCGAAGGAGCGGATGACGAAATAACCGGCCTGAAAAGCGTCGATCTTGTATTCCGTTCGCATCACGCGCTCGAGATCGAAGCGAATTCGTTTTGGGCGCGGATCATCGAGCGCATAGATCGTCTCGCCATGACTTGAGACGATGCCCGAGCCGTAAATACGCAAGCCGCCCTTCTGTTCGATCAAGCCGAACTCGACCGTGTACCAATAGAGCCGGGCGAGATTCTTGAGCGCGCCGAACTCAGCGAGAGCGCGTTGCCCGCCTTTGCCGTAAGCCTGCATGTAATCCGCGAACACCTTATGCGCGAGCATCGGCACATGACCGAACACGTCGTGGAAAATGTCGGGCTCCTCGATGTAATCGAGCTCGCTGGGCTTACGAATGAAAGCGCCTGCCGGAAAACGCCGGTTCGCCAAATGATCAAAGAAAATGTCGTCCGGCACGAGCGAGGGCACGGCGACGACGCGCCAGCCCGTCAGCTTTTCAAGCCGGTCCGCAAGCCGGCGCAAATCGGGAATGCCTTCGCGCGAAAGCCCGAGCTTTGCAAGCCCCTCCAAAAACTCATCGCAAGCCCGCCCCGGCAGCAGCGCCGTTTGCCTGTCGAACAAACGCTGCCAAACCCCATGTTCGTCGCGCGAGTAAGTCTCCCACTTCTGGTCGATCGTGAAGTCTGGCGCGATTTCGGGGTGCTTTGCCTTGTGGGCATCGATCGTCAGCATCGAGGCGGCCGTGAGCGAAGGGCGCTCACGCTCTCTAACATGGGCCGTACCCGCCCGGAAGATAGGGTGGAGCGCGTTACATTCATGCTATACACCGCCTCGTAACGGCGCCCTCCGAACGCAACGATATTGCGCCCGCGAAGAGCGCTCTCACTAGAAGGCTAGGGAACATGAGCGGCCACGGAATGAATGTCGAGCGTTTGGCTCATCTCAAGGCGGTCGTCGAGGACGACATCAAGAAGGATCTTTATTTCGGCGGACGCATCATTGTTGCGCGCCACGGCGAGATCGCTTTTGACGAGGCGTTCGGCACCGCCGATTCCAAGAAAACGCGTCCTGTTAAGAAGGACTCCGTCTTCAGCCTGTTCTCAGTCTCGAAGTCGTTCACGAACGTGCTGGTGCTGCGCGCGATCGAGATGGGCCAGTTCGCCTTTCATACCAAGATCAAGGATGTCGTGCCGCAATTCGCCGGCAAGGGCCGCGACGACATCAATGTGCTTCACCTTCTCACCCACTCATCGGGCATGCCGCCGGTCTACACGGCGAGCGAGGGCATGTATATCGACGTGCTCGAAGAAGTGGTGATGGCGATTTGCGAGAACGTCGCCGCCATTCACAAGCCGAACGAGGAAGTCGCCTATTCCGCGCTCGTCTCTCACGCGATGCTCGGCTACATGCTGGTGAAGACCGATCCCAAGGGCCGGCGCTATCGCGACATTGCCAACCAGGATCTGTTGCTTCCGCTCGGTTTGAAAGACACATCGGTCGGCCGCCGCCGCGATCTAGCCGAGCGGCACCTCGTCCCAGAGTTCCGCGGCAACTCGCCGACACAACATCTCGGCCACAGCAATCTCGGGCCGAATGGCGCGTTCGAGGAAGAGAATGCCGAAATGCCATGGGTCGGCATCGTTTCAACCGCGCTCGATATGTATCGTTTTGGCGAGATGTTCCGAAATATGGGCAGCGGCAATGGCGTGCGCATTCTCTCCCCGCGCATGGTCGAGCTCGCGCGCCGCAACTGGACAGGCGACAAGCCGAATGTCGTGTTTGAGAAGCTGTGCAAGGACCGCGGCTGGCCGGTGATCCCTGCTTATATTGGCTTGGGCTTTCCGCTGCGCGGCGATGCGGTCGGCGTCAATCTCTATGGTTCATTGACGACACCGCAAACCATGGGCGGTTATGGCGCGGGCACGACCATCTGGTGGGTCGATCCCGTGCATGATCTGACCTTCGTCGGCCTCATGACCGGCGTCATGAATTCCGATGCCAACTATGTGCGCTGGCGGCGTCTCTCCGACATCGCCGTCTCCGCCTGCGTGTGACGCATTCTTAATCCCCTCTCCCCTTGAGGGAGAGGGTTAGGGAGAGGGGTCGAATCAAAGACTCTTGCCCCACCCTCTCCCGGATCGCTAAAGCGCTGCGCACTAAGCGATCCGGCCTCTCCCCTCAAGGGAGAGGCGATTAGTCCGCACCCGGAAGAACACATGAACGAACAAACAAGCGACAACTCATTCGACTTCATCATCGTCGGCGCGGGCACCGCGGGCTGCGTGCTCGCCAATCGCCTGTCGGAAGACTCGCGCAATAGAGTGTGCTTGATCGAAGCCGGCGATAAAGACAGCCATCCATTCATTCATGTGCCTGCGCTTGTCGGCGCAGCGCTCACGCTGCCGCAATATGGCTGGGGCCTTGACACCGTGCCGCAAGAACACCTGTCGGGGCGCCGAATTCCGATTCCGCGCGGGCGTGTGCTTGGCGGCTCAAGCTCGGTCAACGGCATGGTCTATTTCCGCGGCCATCCGCACGACTATGATGATTGGGCGGCGATGGGAAACACCGGCTGGAGCTACGCCGATGTGCTGCCGTACTTCCTGCGCTCAGAGGACAATGAGCAATATCCGGGCTCGCCCTATCATGGCCATAGCGGGCCGATGCACGTGTCGGACATCAAGAATCCTAACCCGCTGAACGCGGTGTTCGCCGCGGCGATGTCGTCACTGCAGTTCCGCCATCAGAGCGATTTCAACGGCGCAGACCCGGAAGGCTACGGCTTGCGCCAGGGCGCAATTAAAGATGGCCGCCGCGTCTCCGGCACAACCGCGTTTCTCAATCCGGCGTTGAACCGGCCCAACCTCAAAGTCATCACCGGCGCCGTGGTTGCGCGCGTTGTGCTCGAGGGCAAGCGCGCAACGGGCGTCGAGATCTTGCTCGGCCCAGAAAAGCAAACCATCAACGCCACGCGCGAAGTCGTGCTTTCGGGCGGGGCGATCGGCTCGCCGCAAATTCTTTTGCTCTCTGGCATCGGCGATCCGGCATCGCTCAGGCGCATCGGCATTGCGCCGGCGCACGAATTGCCCACGGTCGGTCAAAGCTATCACGACCACATTGCGGCCAATGTGCAGATGTGGAGCCAGAACCCAGAGTCCTACGGCGTATCACTCAAGTCGTTGCCGCGCGGAGCGTGGAACATTCTCGAATATCTCACCTCGCGCACCGGGCCATTCGCAAGCAACGTGTTTGAATCGCACGCGATCGTAAAATCGACAGCGGGCCTCGACCGGCCCGATTTGCAAGTCGTGTTTCAGCCGGCCCGGCGCAACCAAGGCCCATTTCCACTCCCGCTCGGCCATGGCTTTGCGATTTCGGTCGTGCTGCTTTATCCCAAGAGCCGCGGGCGCCTGACGCTCTCAAGCTCCGATCCCCGCGCCATTCCGCTCATCGATCCCAAGCTCATGAGCGCGCCCGAGGATTTCGATCCGATTGTGCGCGGCCTCAAGCTCGCGCGGCGCATTTTCGCGAGCGCAGCTTTCGCGCCCTATCAGGCGTCCGAGTTTTTGCCCGGCCCCAATGTCAAAGACGATGACGAGCAGCTTAAGGAATATATTCGCAAGACCTCGGCAACGACGCATCATCCGTGCGGCAGCTGCAAGATGGGTGCGGATGACGGCGCGACAGTGACACCCGAGCTTAAGGTCAAAGGCATCGAAGGCTTGCGTGTCGCCGATGCCTCGATCTTTCCGATGCTGATCGGCGGCAATACAAATGCGCCCGTCGTTATGGTGGCGGAGAAAGCTTCGGATATGATCCTCGGCAAGCCGCCGCCACCGGCCGTGCATTTGCCGCATTAAAGAGATTGCACCACGAAGGACACTAAGAGCCACCAAGGCGCCAACCGTACTTGTCTTCGTGTAACTTTGTGTTCTTTGTGGTTGAAATTTGGGAGGAAGAAATGGCTCGCGAGCACATCAAGAAATGGCAGATCGGCAATGTCGAGGTCGTGCGCATTGTCGAAGTGAACGCGCACGAGGATCCCTTCGAGATGCTCGCGCCCGGTCTCACGCCGGAGGTGGCCAAGACGCACGAATGGATGTTCCCGAATTTCGCAACGCCCGACGGGCGCCTCAAAATCTCGTTCCAGGCCTTTGTGCTCAAGAGCGGCAGAGACAAGGTGATGATCGACACTTGTATCGGCAATGATCGCCAGCGCGAGTATCCGATCTTCACCAATATGCAGACCTCGTTCCTCGAAGATTTGGAATACGCCGGCTATCCACGCGGCGGCATCACCAAAGTGCTGTGCACGCATTTGCATTTCGATCATGTCGGCTGGAACACGATGAAGGTCGGCGGCAAGTTCGTGCCGACCTTCCCGAACGCGCGCTATCTTTTCGGCAAGAAAGAGTATGACCACTGGATGCATTTGAAGGCGACCGGCGGCTATCACGATTTCGCGCATATCGAGGATTCGGTCGATCCCGTTTTGAAAGCGGGGCTCGTCGATTTCATCGCGCCGGACTTCAAGATCACCGATGAGGTTTCGCTTGTGCCGACGCCGGGCCACACGCCCGGGCATGTCAGCGTGATGATCAACTCCGGCGGCAAGCAGGCCTTCATCACCGGCGACATGATGCATCACCCGGTACAGCTCGCCGAAGCCGATCGCGTCGGCAATTTCGACATGGACAAAGAGACCGGCCTCAAGACGCGCAAAGAGATGTTCAAGCGCCTCGAGGACAAGGACATTCTCGTCATCGGTTCGCATTTCTGCGATCCGACCTCCGGCTACATCATCAAAGACAAGAAGAACTGGAAGCTGAAATTGGCTTAAACGGTCGTCCCCTCGAAGAAACACACGAAGATGACACGATATCTCAGAGGTTTCTGGCGCGGCGCCATATTCACGTTTGTGGCGGCAATTGCGCTGTTCATCGTCGGATATAACTTTCATTTGGACGCACGTTTGGTGAAGCTCTTGGGGATTGCGATTTCAGCTGTTGCGCTTGTGATCATGCTGTGGCCGTTGTTCGGAAAGCGCGTCTAGGGGCTCTAACCAAGCTGGATGGCCCGCTTCCGCGGGCCATGACAATGTTGGGATACGCGAAATGAATTGGGAATTGAAGGATCAAGTCGTTCTCATCACCGGCGCTGGGCGCGGGCTCGGCCGCAGCGTTGCGCAATTGCTGGCGGCAAACGGCGCCAAGGTTGGCGTGTGCGACATCGATTCCAAAACCTGCGAAGAGACGCAAGGCCTCATCAAGCAATCGGGCGGCAACGCCATGGCTTTTGTGTTCGATGCCAGCGATCGCAGCGCCTTTATGGCGGCCGCGCAAAGTTTCGCCAAGTCGCATGGCCGCATCGACGCCATTGTCAACAATGCGATGCTGCTGAAATATGAGCCGGTCGAGAACATCACCGACGAGACGATCGAGAAGATGATGGGCGTCGGCATCAAGGGCACGCTATGGGGCACGCAAGCCTTGCTCGCGCACATGGACGAGAGCCGCGGCGGCGCCATTGTCAACATGTCATCGCCCGTTGCCGAGAAAGGCTATCCGAGCACAGCCGCTTATAGCCTCGTAAAAGGCGCGATCTTCACGCTCACGAAGCAGCTCGCCGCCGAGCTTGGCCCACGCAAGGTGCGCGTGAATGCCGTTGCGCCCGGGTCTGTGCCCACGCCTGGAGCGCTGGGCCTGAATGCGCCTGAGATTTATGAGCAGCGTAAGAAGACCATCCCACTGCGCCGCTTGGGCTCGGAAGACGACAATGCGCAGGCGATTGCGTTCCTGCTCTCGCCCGCCGCCTCTTTCATCAACGGCGAAATCTTGCACGTCGACGGCGGCGCTGTCGCCGCCGGTTAGCGCACCCCACCTGGTCATCCTTCGACAGGCTCAGGATGAGGCGGAGGAAAAGAGCCCTCATGGTGAGCTTGTCGAACCATGATTTGCGTTGCAGCAAGCTACGACGCAAATGACACCGTAGCCAATCGCTTCATACGCTTGTATATTCCGCGCCGGGAATCGCGCCTCAGAGCGCGTCGCAAAGACATGAGGGGGAAATGGCCAACCGCAGAGAATTTCTCCAGGGCACGATCGCCGTTTCGGCATTGCCGTTGATTGGCGGCATGGCAGCGCCCTTTGCGGCGAATGCTTCTCCGCTGGCGCGCATCGTGTTTGACGAGCGTTTGCCCGCCTCGCGCGCCTTCGCTGAGCGTGCAACGCAGTCGGGCATCCCGACGCACGCGTTCAAAGGCGATATCACATCGCTCTGGTTCAACGAACTGCATCAGCGCTGGATGAAACAGCCGGAGGCGGTCGCGGGCCTTACGGAGCCGGCTGCCCTCTTCTGCCTTGAGCGTCTCGCTTGGGATTACAAGATGCGCGTGACTTATCTCGCCGAGCATCGCGCGAGCGAAACGATCGCCGATGCGCGCTGGATCGATGCCATTGCGCACGAAGTGATGTCGCCGCGTGCCGCGCAAGCGCCGATCTTCGGCGCAAGTGCTGTCGGCATCGCCCGTCATGAAAATGATTTTGATCGCCCGCTCATCTCCTGGGTGATCGCTCCAGTTAAATCCACCCGCGTCGCTTAACAATAAGATTCGAAACCGCGCGCTGGAGAACTAGACATGGCTATTCCGCCTGGCGTCAGCGCCACAGATTGGTCGGCCGCTCTCGAAGGCTTTGCCGCCGCCGTCGGCAAGGAGTTTGTGTTCACGAGCGACGAAGACCTTGCGCTGTACAAGGATGCGTACTCGCCATTTTGGGGCGAGCCCGAGGAGAAACACGCCTCGGCCGCCGTGGCGCCGCAATCGGCGGAAGAAGTTCAGGCGGTGATGCGCATCGCCAACAAATACAAGATACCGATCTATCCGATCTCGACCGGCCGCAATCTCGGCTATGGCGGCTCGGCGCCGGTGCTCTCCGGCAGCGTCGTGCTCGATCTGAAACGCATGAACCGCGTGCTCGAGATCAACGAGAACAACGCCTATGTGCTTGTCGAGCCGGGAGTTTCCTATTTCGATCTCTATCGCGAAATTCAAAAGCGCGGGCTAAAGCTCTGGATCGATTGCCCCGACCCGGGCTGGGGCTCACTCATCGGCAATGCGCTCGATCATGGCGGCGGTTATACGACACACATGTATCGCGTTCATTTCGATGCGCATTGCGGCATGGAAGTCGTGCTCGCAGATGGCACAGTGATGCGCACCGGCATGGGGGCGCTGCCGGGCGCGAAAACCTGGCAGCAATACAAGTTCGGTTACGGCCCGTGGATCGACGGCATGTTTTCGCAATCGAATTTCGGTGTCGTCACCAAAATGGGCTTTTGGCTGATGCCCGAGCCGGAGGCTTATCTCTCGGGCACAGTCACCGTGTTCAAGCATGACGATCTCATTCCGATGGTCGACATTTTGAACAAGCTCGAGAACAACGGCATTTATAACGGCATGCCGTTTTTCGGCAGCCCCTTGCAGGGTCCGCTCGAACCCGGTGAGCAACTCCGCAATCCGATGGCGCCGGGCGTGCAAGCGTTATTCGCCAAGCCCGGTGGGCCGACGCCGGCTGATTTCGAGGCCTATTGCGCGGCGAACAATGTCGGCTATTGGGCCGTGAAGCTTCAATATTACGGCCCGCCGGAAGTCATCCAAGCCCAATGGAATTATTCGAAGAAGAAATTTGCCGCGATCCCCGGCGTTAAATTTGAAGATGGCGAGCTCATCACTCTTCCGCTCACGGAAGAGATGAAGAAGAAGGTGCACGGCGTCGCCTTCGGCATTCCGAGCCTGCAGATATTTTTCCTCGGCACGCGTTCTGAATCGAATCCGACGCCCGGCCTCGGCCACATTTGGTTTTCGCCGATCATTCCGCGCGACGGCAAATCGATCTTCGAAGCGCAGAAAGTGTTCGGCGAAGCCGCGCGCGAGATGGGCATCGGCGCACTCAATCCGCTGCAGCTTCCCGGCACTTATTGGCAGCGCTCCTTCATTTTCATTTTCGGTCTTCCGATCACCCATGATCCGGCAACCAACAAGAAGAACCGCGAGATCTTCAAGAAGCTCATTAGGATTTGCGCGGATCACGGTTGGGGCGAGTACCGCACTGCGCCCGCTTACATGGACGCGGTTGCCGATGTCTACTCATTCAACAATCACGCCCTAATGCGCTTCCACGAGACCGTGAAAGACGCCATCGACCCCAACGGAATTCTTTCGGCCGGCCGCTACGGCATTTGGCCCAAACATTTGAGGAAGAGCTGATGGGCCGTTTCTTGTTTTCTTCCCCCGTTTACGGGGGAAGTGGCCCGAAGGGCCGATGGGGGCCCTGCGGAACTGCCCCCTCCGTCGCTGCGCGACACCTCCCCCGTAAACGGGGGAGGAGAAATCTTAGAGCCTGGAGCAACTGAACATGCTTCCACCTGGAATCTCTCAAGCGACATTCAACTCTGCGATTGCGGAATTTCAAAAGGCGGTCGGCAAGGAATGGGTGTTCACGAGCGCAGAGGATGTCGCGCTTTATCGCGATGCCTACAGCCAAGTCTGGAACGAGCCGGAGGAGCGGCTGGCATCGGCGGCGGTTGCGCCCGCGAGCACCGAGGAAGTGCAAGCCGTCGTCAAGATCGCGAACAAATACAAGATCCCTGTTTATGCGATCTCCACGGGGCGCAATCTCGGCTATGGCGGCGCGGCGCCTGCAATGTCGGGCAGTGTCGTGCTCGATCTTAAGCGCATGAACAAGATTCTTGAGGTGAACGAGCGCCATGCTTATGCGCTTGTCGAACCCGGCGTCTCCTATTTCGATCTTTACCGCTATATCAGCGACAAGAAGCTCAAAGTATGGATCGATTGCCCCGATCCGGGCTGGGGCTCGGTCATCGGCAACGCGCTCGATCGCGGCGGCGGCGTGACACAATCGGCCTTTCGCAATCACTTCGAAGCACATTGCGGCATGGAAGTGGTGCTCGCGAATGGCGAAGTGATGCGCACCGGCATGGGCGCGCTACCGAATTCAAAGACTTGGCAGCAATTCAAGACCGGCTTCGGCCCTTATGTCGACGGCCTGTTCAGCCAAGGCAACTACGGCATCGTCACCAAGATGGGCTTCTGGCTGATGCCGGAGCCGGAGGCTTATCTCGCCGGCTATGTGCACGTCTTCAAGC
>JBAQHC010000749.1:0-4577 GCA_049288095.1 Alphaproteobacteria bacterium
CGTATCTTGACATCGGCGCCGGCATCGGCGGCTAGCTTACTACTTTGCGGCTCTATCACTATTGCGCGAAGTGAGCGCGAAAAGCCCAACCGTTCCCAGAACGGCGAAGACGGCGCCATACCAAAACACTGCGGCGTGGCCGATCTGGTCCCACAAGAGACCTGCGACAAGGCTCGCCGCGAGCTGCAACAACCCGATAACGGCCGTGTACCAGCCGATGCCGCTGGCGCGCAGATGTTCCGGAACCAAGTCAGCCGCAAACGCCTTGCCCACCGCGCGGAACATCCCCTGGTACAATCCGAAAAACACAAAGAGGCCGCCGATCATCGCAATGCTTTTTGTGAGCGCAAAGCCGAGATAAACGATCGCGAAAATGCCGAACGCTGCGAGCAAGAGATTGCGCCGGCCCCATCTGTCGGAGAACGAGCCGGCTGGATATGAGACAAGCGCCGCAACGAGATTGAAGGCGGCATAAATTAGAATCGTCGTCTCGAGCGATAGCCCGATCTCTTGCGTGCGCAGGATCAAGAATGAATTGCTCGAATTGCCGAGCCCAAAGAGAGCCGTCGCCAAAAGATATTTCCAATAGCGTTTCGGAAACTGCCCAAGCCGAATGTCGATCTTCGATTTCGCGCTGACGGCTTCGTCCCTCTCGCGAACCAGCAGAATCATCAGAAAGGCAATAAGGCCTGGAATGACCGCGATGGTGAAGATCGAGCGAAGCGAGACGTGGAGGGAGAACAGCAGAAGCACAGCCAAAAGCGGACCGAGAAACGCGCCGGCATTGTCGCCCGCGCTTTCGAGGCCAAAGGCGCGGCCCCGGTCTTTTTCTGCAACGGACGATGCAATGAGCGCATCGCGCGGCGCCGAGCGCGCGCCAGTGCCGGCCCGGTCCAATAATCGCGCCGCGAACAGCGCCTGCCACGCCGGCGCAAGACCCATCAGCGGCTTGGAGACGGCAGCGAGAAGAAAGCCCGCAAGTGCGATTGGCTTTCGCCTTTGCAGCTTGTCGGAGAGCGTGCCCGAAAGGCCTTGCACGATGTTTTGCGTCGCCTGCGCAAAGCCGTCGATCAACCCGATAATGCTGCCGCTCGCGCCGAGTGTCTGCGTTAAGAAGACCGGCAGGACGGGATACAGCATCTCCGTCGAGATGTCGGCAAAGAGGCTCGACGCCGCGAGAAGGAACGTATTGCGCGAAAGGCCTGTGAAATAAGGGCGCATGTTGATTCTGATCAAAGCAATCCCCGCCAACTTTGTCGAAGCTAATGGCGAAAGCAACGCGCAGCGCGAGGCCGAAATGAGCTATTATTTTTCCACGACGGTATCCGGCGACTTCAACAAGGTTCTTGGCCGCGTGGTTGCAGCGCTCCAAGAGCAGGGCTTTGGCATAATCACCGAGATCGATGTTAAGGAGACTCTGCGCAAGAAGCTCGACGTCGCGTTTCGCAACTACAAGATTTTGGGCGCGTGCAATCCCAGGTTCGCCTATGAGGCGCTTCAGATCGAAGACAAGGTGGGCACGATGTTGCCGTGCAATGTCGTCGTTCAAGAGAGCGCAGACGGCCAGATAGAAGTCGCCGCCATCGACCCGGCTGCCTCGATGCAGGCGATCGACAACCCTAAGCTAAAAGAGGTCGCGGCAACGGTCGGCGAAAAGCTCAAGAAAGTTATTGCGGCTATTGGTCGGAGCGGCGAGATTTGAACTCTCGACCCCCAGTCCCCCAGTTGTATCGGACGCCTCTCAGCCAATCTAATCTGTGCACAGATTATTCAATCGCCGCAGCGAGTTAACTGCGCTCTGCCGGCGCAATGGCCATAGATCTGGCGGACGTCTGCGGGTGCCGATTTCGAGCGAATTGCCCCACTGTTCGCCCTACGAAAAATGGAGGCTCAAGGTTCGCGAGACAATTCGGGGATAGAGACCGGGCTCAGGTCAACTCCGACTTTCTGCCCCCAAAGCAACTAAGCAGCGGCAGACGTGATGGCGAGGTTGTTTGACGCCAAGGCGTCTCAAGGTATCTCCTCAGCCGGTTTCGATGGTGACGGCGCCGCTGGTGACTGCGGAGTGGCCGATGGTTGCGATGGTGAGGCAGGGTGCGCATTAGGAGCGCTAACCACAAATGGATTATCCGGATCGATCCCAAGCTGTCTGGCCTCCCATTCCAACTGCCTCAGCCTGACTACGCGGCCAAGTACTTGCAATTTTATTTCGTCGGCCATGAACTGCGGAGCATATACACGCATTAGATCGGAGGTCGAAATCTTCGCGCTCCAACCCAACACTTTTACCATCGACAACAACAGTTCGCGCCGCTTCGCCTCCCGAAGCGACCAGCCTGCAGGATTATTCAGGTTACTGTCATTCACATAAGCGATGAACTGGCTCCAGATTTCACGCACATCCCGGTTGTCGATGAACACCGCATCGATCGCGTTCAATACTTCGAGCGCCTCCGGAGCGAAATTGTTGTGCCTTAGGCCTAACAGCTCACTGAACAGTTTGATCTTTGCAGCGCGCCGATCGGCTCTTCGTTGAAGCCACCCGTTGATCCATAGGGCGCCAATTGGTGCGAGGACGATGGCGATCGTGGTCGCCACTAATTTCAATATTGCAATGTGGTCTGCGGTAGTCATGTCCGCTAGGCATATCGGCGTTCGCGCGCCACTTCCTCAAGCGTTTCCTTGATCACTTCGTTGAGCGACTTATCTTCACGCTCGGCCAAAGCGGCATAGGCGCGATGCAGCTCGGGGCTAATCCTTACTTGCAGTTGGCCCTTGAACGGCTTGTCGGGTTCGCGGCCCTCCTCGGCACAGTCTGCAATATAATCGTCTACTGCCTCGTGAAATGCCTTTGTGAGCCCAGGCGCCGTGTCGCTCTCATAGGTCACAAGATCGCGGATGAAGGCCAGCTTGCCATGAAACACGCCGTCCTCTTCACTAAGCTCGGCAGTGCCAAGATATCCTTTGTATTCCATCGCCGCTCTCATAGTAGCCCCGCGCCCTCTAAAGCTTCTCTCACGTACCTCAATGCATACCGCTTCACAATTTTGGCCGGGTGTGGCTCGTGCAAGTTGATTGTTGGCAACCCCTGGCCCTTGAACTTTCGACGCGAACCTTTGCCCTTCTCCTCCCAGTAGCCGAAGCTCTCTAACAATCGGACCAGTTCGTCCCACGTGAAGTCTGCCGGACAGGTTTTGAACCGCTCGATCAGCTTCTCGATGCCAGCCATTTGCTGTCCTCAGTGTGTCACTGAAAATAGTTACAAATTACCCAAGATGCAAGAGGTCACCTTCACTCTGTGAAACGTGGCCGGCGGAAAGGGGAACACGAGCACGCGCTCGCTGTCGCTCTCGTAAATCAACCGCTCGCGGACGCAGCCGAATCAATCCGCGCGGTGCAGCACGAGTACGACAAGCAATTACGCAAGCTCGCGGGCTCGCTGCCCGTCGCTCCATGGGTCGAACAACAGAAAGGTTTCGGGCTCATCAATCTCGGGCTGATCGTCGGAGAGGCGGGTGATCTCTCTGCCTACTCGAACCCTGCAAAGCTCTGGAAACGATTCGGGCTCGCGGTGATGCCCGATGGCGGTGCGCAGCGCAAGTTTGCCGACAAAGAGAAGGCGGAAGCTGCGGGTTTCAATCCCCGGCGCCGCGCCGTCGCGCACATTCTCGGAGATTGCTTGATCAAGAAAGAGGGCCAGTATCGGGCGCTTTATCTGGCCCGCAAGGCGATCGAGGCAACGCGGCTAAACGCCAAAGGCGATCGAGGCAACGCGGCTAAACGCCAAAGGCGAGCCCGTCGCGCCGATTGTTGCTCATAAGCGAGCAATGCGTTTCATGGAAAAACGCGCGCTCGTGGATTTGTGGAAAGCATGGCGAACTGCCTAGCTTTCCACTGTGTCGCTCGCGCACGCCTTTCGAGTCGTGGCACCCATCTATACCCTGCGTGCGCGAGCGACACCTACATTGGTTTTCGACGGCCTATGTGATTCTGGCACCCATTAACCCCGTGCCGTCGAATCGAGCCCGAGCGCACGCCTCGTCAAGAGTGGCACCCATCCACACGGTGCGGCGCTCGGGCTCTCTTCCTTCTTCCGGAACGACACGCGAACCGCGCGGCCAGTGAACAACACCTCAAATGAAATCTAGCGTGCAAATTGGTCCAAGAAATTGGTCCAACCTGGCCGCGTTCTCAAATCGTTCTCAGCAAGAAACGGCGGATTTCTGCGAGATAATTGGTCGGAGCGGAGAGATTTGAACTCTCGACCCCCAGTCCCCCAGACTGGTGCGCTAACCAGGCTGCGCTACGCTCCGCCAAGCTCGCCAGGACCCCTCACCCTGCCCTCACCCCGCAAGCGGGGCGAGGGTGGATCATGGTACCCGCCAAAAAGAAGCGGGCCTGGCCGAGGAGGCGGGACTATAGGTGCGCCTGGTGCCTCGGCACAAGCCGGAGCGCCAGTCTGAAACACACCGGACACGAGAGGAGACCCGCGGCCGTTTCGCGCCGTGCGGAATGCACGGCGCAAAGTGCCTACTGTGCATGGGGTTTTTTTCAAAAACAGGCCAGCACCCTCACCC
>JBAQHC010000750.1:0-11188 GCA_049288095.1 Alphaproteobacteria bacterium
GATCGGGGTGAATCCATCGGCCTGATGGAGCCCCTGCTGATTAGCGAAGGGTCGGCCCAAAGGGGAGCCCTGACCGATCTCGCCTTGGAGCTGGGACAGAAGAGCGCCGGCTTTCGCCGGTCGCTCCCCGAAAGCCTGTTGTCGTCCCTCGCCGATCTCGTGCGCTCGATGAACTGCTACTACAGCAATCTGATCGAAGGGCATGACACGCACCCGATCGATATCGAGCGCGCCCTCAAGGGCGACTACAGCAAGGACACCAAGAAGCGCGATCTCCAGCTAGAGGCCAAAGCGCACATAACGGTCCAACAATGGATCGACAGCGGAGGCCTGAAGGGCCGGACCGTCACCGCAGATGCCATCCGTGAAATCCACAAGCGCTTCTGCGGCCAACTGCCGGAAGACCTGCTTTGGGTCGAAGACCCGGCGACAAAAGAAAAGATCGAGGTCATCCCCGGCGAATTCCGCGACCGGGATGTCGCGGTCGGGCTCCATATCCCCGTGAGCGGTCCCGCCGTGCCGCGCTTCCTCAAGCGCTTTGAAGAGGGCTACAGCAGGCTCGGCAAGACCGAGACGATTATTGCGGCGGCGGCGGCACACCACCGCCTTGCCTGGATTCACCCGTTCCTCGATGGCAACGGCCGTGTCGCCCGGTTGATGTCGCACGCCACGTTGCTGGAAGCGCTCGACACGGGCGGCGTCTGGTCGATCGCCCGTGGGCTCGCCCGCAATGTCGATGCCTATAAGGGCCACCTTGCTGCCTGCGACCTGCCACGTCGCAACGATCTCGATGGAAGGGGCCATCTGAGCGAAGAAACTCTGACGCAATTCACGAGCTTCTTCCTCGCCACCTGTATCGATCAGGTCACCTTCATGGAAAACCTGATGCAGCCGGATCAACTGCGCACACGCATCCTGCTGTGGGCGGAAGAGGAAATCCGCATGGGCAAGCTGCCGCCCAAATCCGGCGCTCTGCTCGAAGCCGTGCTCTATCGCGGCGAAATCCCGCGCGCGGAAACACCGGCGATTTTCGAAGCCAGCGAACGCAGCGCCAGCCGCTTTGTCTCCGCGCTGATCGATCGGGGCGTGCTTACGTCAGAAAGCACGCGCGCGCCCTTGCGCCTCGCCTTCCCCGCAGCGCTCGCCTCACGCTGGATGCCCGGATTGTTTCCGGAGAAGACGGGCTAGGGTACAATTATGGCACATAGAAAATGCGTATACGTGATCGCAGCGGGATTCTCGGCGGGGCTAGAGGCCATACCAGAAGACCAGATCGTACTGATTGGCTGCGCGGCTGGATTTCAGGACGAGCGTCTGCGGGAAATGGTTGGGCAAATCCTGAGTGAGAAACAGCGGCAACGGAACTAGCCCGCCTAATCCCCTATCTAAATTTATCCTACTGTGTCGCCGATCATCCCCTAAAGCAATGTTCGTTATGCCAGGTCAGCGCGGTGGGATCAGGGCGTTGGATCGCGTTCTCGGGAACAATGATGCGTTGACCATGGAGCGCGTAGTAATGTTTGCCGTTGTCAAATTCATCTTTTATGCGTCGGCTGACCTCGAAGTTCAGACCCGGCGTAATGGTGACATAACCCGCATCAAACAGGCTGTGGATATCACGGCGTAACAAAAGCCCATTGGGGGCTTCATGCGTGCCACCATCGCTATAGGGTCGGATATGCGCAGCCTCTAGCGCCGGCAGAGTTCGCTCCTGGGTCACCGCGCAGCGTCGCCCGTAGATGTCGGTAACGAGAACGCGGAACGCCCCTTGGCCGAGACGCGGTTTGATAAGCTGAGGTTCACCGAACCGATCGTGGTCGCTGAATATAGGGGCCGCCGACCGACTCAAGCGGCCCATGACTGCCTCCCAAAGTGCAAGTCCTTCCGCGTCACTAGTATCGTATGTCTTGAAGGAAACGATATTAGGCGACCAGCTTGCCGGTAAAGGAAGCCAGTCGGTCTCTTCAAAAAAGAACGGTTGCGTCAAAATTCGGCATCCCACTGCAAAGTCGCTCCGGTCACCGGGATCTGAACGCCGATACTTTGCGATTCTAGTGCGCATCTCATGTGCGGACCGAGCGCCATTACCCTCGCCGAATGCATTCCAGGCTAACGAGCATGGCAGTGTGTTTGCATACGCAAAAATGCCGCCACCCACGATGACGTTTCGGGGTGAATGCAATTTGAACAGAAAGAGCTCACCGGGCTGAAGCGCACGAAAATTCGCCGCTGATGGCGCCCAGAAATTGACCTCGGACAGGCTCGACTGCGATCGCAGCATTTCGAACCAGTCATCATCGGTGACTGCGACTACAAGATTAATGCCCATTGTCCCTATCTTTATCTTTCACTGCGGACTTTCGAATTGGGACGCGATCTTCCTCTCTTACTGCGGACTCTGGCATGGGAACACGCGCACTGAAACCCCATGTGTCATGAAACTCGACTCTCTTACCAACGGGTTCGGGTGGATGCTCGACCTTACCTTTATGAGGCAATTTTTTACGCTCCGTTTTTCCTTCACCACCGGGGTCAAGCCGGCCCAATTTCAATGAAGCTCCGGCGCATCGAATAAGAAGACTGGTATTATCAATGCCCAAGATGATTGCGCTGTCGTCAGGAAATGTCTCGATCAAACGTTTCAGCATATAGCCATCAACCTCGATTGATTCCGACCAGCCGCCTTTGCAATCTATTTCCGATCCCAGAGACTCATACATCGAATCAGCAAAGACAAATTTTCCGTCAGATGTTGAATAAAGCGTCAGCGGGTAATTGCCTTTGGCCCGTTTCTTTTTTTTGGGGACAATCGCAGATAAAGCATCTTTCAGCTTATCGGCTGCAATTTCCAGCGCTTTGGACTTGTCAATTTCGGCCATTATTTTTTCTCCGTTATTTCTGTCGATGATCACATCTCCTCATTTTTTTGTCATTGAAATCTCCCTATTTCCCGTAATCACCAGAATCCCGCGTTGATTGAACTGTCCCTGCACCGTACGCTGAGCATCAATCTGTTCAGGAGAAAAACCTTAGAGCATGACGACGCCCGTCACTGCATCGATGCTGTACGACCTCGTAGCCTGTCCGCATCGGGTCACGATGGACCTCTATGGCGACCCTGCAAAAAAAGACAAAGCGAACGCGTTCGTCGAACTGCTCTGGGAAAAAGGATCGCTGTATGAGCGCGAGGTGATTGCCGGCCTGGCTCTCCCCTTCCTCGATCTGTCCATCTATGCCGGCGACGAAAAAGAACGCCTGACACTGGAAGCAATGCAGCGCGGCGAGCCTCTAATTTACAGCGGACGCATTCAGGAACCCGGCTTGCTTGGCGATCCCGACTTGCTGCGCAAGGAGACCGGAGGCTATGTCGCCGGCGACATCAAATCCGGCTCCGGGGAGGAAGGTCCGGAGGATGACGCAAAACCCAAGCTGCACTATGGCGTTCAGCTCGCGCTCTATACCGACATTTTAGAGCGCAAAGGTCTTTCTGCCGGACGCCGCGCCTTTGTCTGGGACATCCACGGCAAGGAAGTTCCCTACGACTTTGAGGCGCTCTACGGTCAACGCAACCCAAGAAAGCTGTGGCAGGACTATCAGGAGTGCCTTACCGAGGCGCGAGCCATTATCGCGGACAAGGACCAGACGCGCGGGGCGTATAGCAGTGCTTGCAAGCTATGCCATTGGTATTCGGTTTGCGTCGAGCGGCTGAGGGCAACCGATGATCTCACGTTGATTCCGGAACTCGGTCGCTCCAAGCGCGACACGATGCTGACCCACGTGACCAGCGTCGGCGAATTCGCTGCCTGTAATCCGGATGCCTTTATGAACGGCAAGAAAACTGTCTTTCCGGGCATAGGACCTGACAGCCTCATGAAATTTCATACGCGTGCCCGATTGCTCAGCACCAAAGATGCACAGCCGATTCTGAAGGCTCCCATCCAACTTCCAGTTTACGACTGCGAGCTGTTTTTCGATATTGAAGTCGATCCGATGCGGGACATTTGTTACCTGCATGGCTTTGTCGAGCGGAACGGCAACGACAACGCTTCGGAGAAATTCGTCGCGTTCTTTGCCGACGAATGCACGCCAGCCTCGGAGAGAAACGCGTTCGTAGGCGCATGGACTTACATGCGGAACAAGCGCCCCTGCGCTATCTATTATTATTCAAAATACGAGCGGACGCTCTACCGCAAACTGCAAGCAAAGTACCCTGACGTGTGCAGCGCGAACGATATCGAGGAGCTATTCGATCCGAAGGATACAATCGATCTCTATTACGATGTCGTGTTGAAAGCCACGGAGTGGCCTACATGGGATTTTTCGCTGAAGACACTTGCCAAATATCTCGGATTTGCGTGGCGCGATACACATCCATCCGGCGCGGCATCAATCGAATGGTTTGATCGCTGGATCAACACAGGCGACCGCGCCATCCGCCAACGCATCCTCGACTACAACGAAGACGACTGTCGCGCGACCCGCGTGCTGTTGGATGGAATACGGAATATGACTTAGTGAACTGACTTGGCAGCGGGGTGTGTGACTCCACGGCCCTTCTTCCCTTCCTTCTTCCTTGCAAAGAAGGGTGCGCATGCACCCGGTTGGCCCGCGCCGAGAGCGGGGGTAGCAAGTGCAAGGAGGCTCCGAATGAGGGTCCCGTCAGGGATACGTTGGGATGCCTTGCGCGCGCGGGGGGCGGCGTCCCCTAGCGATCAATGAGATGACTAATGAGCCGACGGCTCATGCGATGACTCTTCGCGCAAGGGATCGTCACCGGCTGGCCGAGACCGCACGGCGGGCTCGGGGCGAAGCCTAGAGCCCGGTCCGGCAAAGCGGGATGCGCTATAATCCTTTTCGAATCGAGGTGGGGAGAATGCCAAATCACGTCCTTCTGATAGGAGCTGGCTTTAGCCATAACTGGAATGCGCCGCTTGCCAGCGAGGTCGCAAACTCGCTGCTGCAAGAGGTCGGCAGAGACCCTTATTTGCAGCCACTGCTAAGAAAGCATGGCAAGAATTTCGAGAACGCGCTGTCCGAAGTACAGCGCGAATTCATCGCCTCCCCGAATTCGGAAGAAGCACGGGCGCGCCTTAACACGGTGCAAGGTGCGATCGGGACGATGTTCACGCGGCTCAATCAGGTGTTTGAGCGCAATACAGACCTAAATTTTTCGAACGAGGTGCAATATTCCGTGCGCGGGTTCCTGACCCGCTTCGATGCCCTATTCAGTCTTAATCAAGACCTCCTGCTTGAATTGCAGTATCAGGACCATGTCCTCCTGTGTTCGAACACGCGCTGGAATGGCCTCCAGATGCCGGGAATGGTCCCGATCCACGACCCTTCCATCACCGGCATTGGTGACAAGCATCGCCGTCAATGGAAGCCGACAACGCCGCCGTTTACGGTGCAGCCGCGTTTGCAGCCGTGTTTCAAGCTGCACGGATCGAGCAACTGGCGGACCGATGACGGTCGCAATCTACTCGTGATAGGCGGCAACAAGGATTTCATGATCCGCGAGCACGCGGTTCTGACCTGGTACTACGATCAGTTCCGCAGCTACCTCGCGCGACCCGACACCCGCCTCATGGTGATCGGGTACAGTTTTTCAGATCAGCACATCAACGATGTCATCGTGGAAGCGTGGCGCAACGGTACGCTGCAAGGGATGTTTCTGGTTGACCCGGCGGGACGCGCGGTGCTTAACCCGACACGGGGTCTTCCGCTCCCGCTTCCTAACGATCTTGAAGACGTTCCGAGCCTCGGCGGATCAACGCGGACATTGGATCGCATATTCGGCGGTGATGCCTTCGCGCATCAAGAATTCATGCGCTTCTTCGTACCCTGATTAGGCGGAGGCCAAGCGCTTCTCCAAGAATCGGTTATCAAGCTTTGGAATATTTGGACCCGAACATCACATCGGCGCATTTGGAGGTAATCGTCCTGTCGGCTACGAGCGTTTGAAAATAGGTGCTCTCCTTGAGGGCCTTCACGAGACTGTCGGCGTCTGACAATTGGCCTACGCCATTCAGGTAAAATACGCTTTGCGGATCGACGTATCGCTTGTGGAGGATGTGAAGAAAGTCCTGTAAATCGAGCCAGAACTGGCTCCACAGTTTTGTATCAGCTTCGCCGAGCGATTTGCCGTCGAGCACGGAATGGCTATCAAGGTGACCGATGAGCTTGTTTCGCGCAGGGATTATTTTGGCGCGAAAACCGTGCATAGAGTCGCTGAGTTTTTTGAGTTTAACCAGCTCTGCGCTAGTGGCCGGAAGATCACAATTGTTCAGAAGGAACGAGACCGTCAGATTCTTGTGGCCGTTGGTCTCTTCCGGGTCGGTGATTTTACAAATCTGAAGGATCATATGTTCGATCAGCATTAGATTAAGATCGCCGAAGAATATGGGCGCGATGCTTAGCAAAAGTTCGCGCCGGAGGTCCCCGCCTTCTTCAAAGATTGTTCGATAGTGAGTAAACGTGGATCGCAGCGAGATGCAGAAATTGCAAAAAGCCTCTACGTCCGCTTTCGAGACATCAGATGTGATTGCCGCGCCCGTCGAATTTACGACGGGCGTTGACGGCGCGGCTTTCATAAGCTCGAACTCGAATTTGAAGATGCGGGGTAATCGCACGGTCTTGAACTGGACCTCGACCCGATAAGTCGGCCCCGTTTCCGGCGGATGCGGTTCGACCCAGATGATCGTTCCGTGCTCGTCCTTCGCGATGTTGTAGTCGGCCGGCAAGCGCGATTGAGCCCTGAAGCGGACGACATCGCCGGCCAGAAATCTCCGCAAGGAAATGTTGGGGTTCTCGCCGCCTTCATCGGGAAAGATCACGCCAAAAGATTCGAGGGTGCGCTTCAGCGCAGCGATGGTGGCGGGGTCGCCCGCGTATTTGCCGATCTCGAAATTGGAAACGGTGTTTCGGTGAACTCCGGATTCATGCGCCAGTTGTTCTAGGGACCAATTGAGCGCACCGCGCGCCATGCGCACGTCTTCGGGCCTTAGGGGACGAGCGGTTTCCTGTTCAATCATCACTTGTGACATTTGCACAACTGCGTTGTAAGGTCAAGCGCCCAACGGGAGATAAGAAACTTGCTTGACGTATCGTCTATATTTTCGTATAAAGTCGTATTCTCGTATTTTCATACAGGAGGAACCCGTGCCCCAGATCGACGTACAGGATCAGACCTTCGAGCGGATGCAGAGGCATGCCAAGCCCTTCATCGATTCGCCGGATACGATCATCAATATGGCTCTCGATGCTTTGGAGCGGAGCGGGAGCGCAGCCGCAGACCCGGCAGCTGAAACCTCGAAAGCTGAGCGGCGCATTGATCCGCGGGTGTTGCCGAGCTTGACGCACACCAAGGTACTTGATGCGACAATTGACGGGGAGACGATTGCCAAAGCGAACTGGAATTCGCTGCTCGATGAGATGCTCCGGCGGTCGATGAAGCAGGTCGGCAGTTTCGACAAGCTCAAGCAACTCTGCCCGGTCAACATCGCAAAAGGCCGGAAAGAAGATGAGGGTTACACTCATCTGTCGGACATAAACGTCTCGGTGCAGGGGCAGGACGCCAATGGCGCTTGCCGGGCCGTGGTGACCGCCGCACAGGGACTCGGTATCGCTGTCGATATCGGATTCATGTGGCGCCACAAGGAGGGCGCAGCCCATCCCGGTGAACGCGCGCGCTTGCAGGTCGCTGGCCGCAAGACCGCGTCCAAGTAGACGGTCATGAAGGTTTTCTGGTCATGGCAGAACGACTTCGCGCCCAAGACGTGCCGTCACTTCATCCGTGAGGCTCTGGTCGAGGCGACGGATGCCGCCGGAGAGGAACTCGGTCTCGAAGACGCAGAGCGGCCCGAAGTCGATCACGACACCAAAGACACGCCGGGAATGGCGGAGATCGCCGCGACCATTCTGAAAAAGATTTCCGAATCTTCCGTCTTCGTCGCCGATGTAACGCCAATCGCCAAGTCACCCGACGGCAAGGCCCTACCTAATCCTAATGTGATGATCGAACTGGGATGGGCCATGAGCGAAGTGGGACCGGATAAGATCATCGGGGTTCTGAATACCGCCAGCGGCTGGAAGCCGGATGACCTGCCCTTCGATATACGTCATCGCCGCATACTCCCGTACGCACTGCCGGAAAAGGCCGACGCAAAAGCGCGGCAGGTGGCAAAGAAGGCGCTCGTGAAGGATCTGACTGGCGCGCTGCGCGTCAATCTCGGGCAGGCCGTCGAAGACCAAACCGCCGCTACGCAGGTCGAAGGCGTGCCTGCAAAAGCCGATGACCCATCGATTTGGGCGAGTGCCACTACGACGCTTGAGCATCACGACTCTTTGGGGCGCAATCACAAGACAAGTATCGCAATGCCCCAATGTCCGCGCGGCTATATCCGCATCATTCCCGCCGCATGGCAGACAGAGCCTCCGAGCGTCAACAGCATCGCTAAACTTCAAAATGGAGCGGCGGTGTGGCCGCAGGCGGAGGGAACGAGCTCGGGCGACTTCGGCGTCTGCGAACACGGTTTCGTCCGGTACTGGCACACGGGAGATAATGAAACCCGCAACGTCGCAATGTATTTCGATGGCACCGGCGAGTTCTGGGTTCTCCACGGCAAGGCAATCGGTGAAGGGCCAAAAGGTTCGGCGCTTCATGTTCAGAGTCTTGTGCAGGGCTGGGCAAAGGCTTTGAAAAGCAGCCTCGCCGTGATGAAACATTTCGGATCATCACCGGTGATCAAAGTTGAGGCCGGGCTCGCAGGGGTGCGCGACGTTCGATGGCCGGGAAGATTTGAATATGAAGCTACGCCGGCACGAAAGAATGGATGTACCGCGCGACGTCAGTCCCGCGAGTGGGATGAGGAAGCGCAGATGGAATTCCTCACCGACGCCTACAATAAGGTCAGGGACCTCTTTGGTTTCCCAAAGGCGACGATTGACGAAGTCCGCAAGCTCATTGGGAGCTAACGATGGCGAAAGCAAACACCCCGGCCCCTCACGATCCGTTCTTCGACCTGTCAAATGACAGCGAATGGAATGCCCTGATCGGCCAGCAGGGCCACGAAGAGAACTACGTCGATGGCTACATCCAAGCTGCAATCGAGCTAGCCAGCGCTGTCATCGAAAAGAAGATGTACGCAGAACGCGACACGCTGGTCATGCCGATTCTCTACAACGCCCGGCATGGCTTAGAGCTCTCACTGAAGTTTGCCATCAGTCGGCTCAACCAGATGGGGGTCACAAACAACCATCCGAAGAACCATGACATCATGTCCCATTGGAAGCTGCTCGACGCCAGCGACCTCGGCGACGAAGAGCTCCGGCAGTGTGTGGAGGCGCTTAAGCCCTATGTTACCAGCCTGTCTCAGATCGATGACGACGGACAGGAACTTCGCTACTCGGAAAACAAGGATGGACAGAAGAGCCTGTCAGATCGATCGCTCGCTAACATCGCAGTGATCCGAACGAGTCTTGATGACCTGAGCAAAGCGATGTCGAGGATGAAATACCGCATCCACGATCTGGCCGCCGAACGGAAGACGGGGACCTTCACGTCGGTTTGCTCACGTAGCGATTTGCTGGCGATCGCCCGGATGCTGCCGCCAGCGAACGACTGGCGTAAACCCATCTTCGAAAAGGCTAAGGCTAAGGTGATGAGCCGGTTTGCACTTACCAGCAACAAGAAGTTCTCGGCCGCTGTCGACCACATCAAAGGCAACCGCGAGCTGGGTGTTATAATTGGACTGGAGAAAACTCTTCTCCACCTCAGCGACCAGAATGCAGTGTTCGTCATTGAGCAGTGGTCCAAACGCCATCCGGAGCACGCGGACCAAGACGATCTCGGAACCGATTTCGGCGCTGAGCGCAACTGGGATGTCATGAGGGCGAATGGACGGATCGCGAAAGAGGTAAACGAAGCCATATGCAAAACTCTGACGCCTGACGAGATCGCGGATTTGGATACCATCTTCTACATCGGCCGAGACAGAGTGTTCTGCGAGCACTACGAGAATTGTCTTCAATCAACAAAGAAAGAGCATCACCGTAACGGCCGACTGGCTGCGGATGTGAATCATCTGATGGAGAAGACTAATTTTTTGATTTGCTTGGCAGCCGGAATCGCGAAACTCGGCCGCCCCAGTCTTTCGCGTCGGTTGATGGCGATCAGGCCCGACCAAGCACGGACGTGACGTGCCATCTGCCGCCGACGCGAATGCGAGAGGCTCCTCCACCACATTCCTGAAGAGCCGACCACCTCATAAGCTTCGGCGCACCGCTGCGACAGTCTTTCCAGCATCCAGATGATGCGCCCGGCTTCGGACGCCGTCAGCGTCAGGTCTTCCTTCTTGAAGCGCTCGCGCAGGGCTTCAACCACGTCTTCGGGGTCGAGTGGCTTTTTCATTTGCGTGAAGCTCCCGGATACGCGTCTGCACTCGCAGCTGAGTTTATGGTAAAGCACGCTGGGATAATAGAAATCCCCTAAATCGCGCGTTGATTGCCAAGCACCGCGCATCGTAGGCTTCCCGGCAGGGGGGCCTATGCCAACAGCCGTTACGGCTTCAATGCTTTATGACTTGGTGATGTGTCCTCACCGGGTCACGATGGATATCTATGGCGATCCAGCACGGCGGGATCAGCCTATCCGAGAGCTGACCTGAAGTCGTAACAGCCCTTTAAAGGGAGAATGGCGGCACAATTGAGTAGCGTAGCGGAACTGAATTTTCCCGAATGGACGGAGTACCGGAAGAAGAACGGACTCGATCCATTGGGGATGCAGAATAGTAGCGTGAACCTGTACCAAACCTTGGTTCCGGGCATCGGCAACGTGACACTGCGGATGCGCTACTATGGACTCTATGCTTGGCTGAGTTGGGTCTACGCCAATCGCATCCGTGATACAAATCCGCAAAGCTGGCAGAGAATAATTAGACGCACCGAAGCGCTCTACGCACTGATAGCGCAACGTCGCGGTGATGAAGGCGGAGTTACCGGCACAGAATGGGCACGGAACACGCTTGACGATCTGGGTGGCCGCAAAATCGACTTTGCGGCGGACGCGGAGCCCAAAAGTCCGACCTACTACTTCAAACTCGCGTGGGGTGCTTATGGACTGGCTTATGCGAGCCAACTGTTTCAGGTCGGCATATTTGAAGAGGCGCATGAACATCTCATTGCCGTGCCC
>JBAQHC010000751.1:0-3309 GCA_049288095.1 Alphaproteobacteria bacterium
CCCTTAGAATCCCTCAAGATGCGGATTGCCTCCGCGATCCTCGACCTCCACGACCCAGACGTCAGGATCGCGTGAGATTGCTCGCTCGATGTAGCTCTCGGCATCGGCATCGCTCGCCGGATCTTGCTTGAGCGCGAGCATCCAAACCCGTTCACCTCTATCGTCATAAGCCGTGGCAAAGATGCGCGCACGGCCATCGAGCAGATTGACCTTGACGATCACGCTGCCGGCGGTTTCATCGCCTTTACGCGCGACGACCGCAAAGACATTCCCGCTGGAAAGAGCGCGAAGATATGCAGCAACCCAGATGCCCGACTTGAGACGCGGTTCCATGTCATGCAGCCGCGGCAATCCCTGACGCAGGAGTTTGCGCAGCCGCGCCATTGGTTGGCAATCGCACCGAGACGGAGGTGCCCTTGCCGAGGGTGCTCTTGATCGAAAGCGCGCCACCATGGAGAGCGGCGAGGGATTTGACGAGCGAAAGCCCGAGCCCGGTTCCGGTTTGCGCGCGCGCATAGGAATTGGCGGCCTGCTCGAATGGCCGGGCGAGGCGCTTCAAATCCGCCTCGGAAATGCCGATGCCGGTGTCCGCCACATCGAGCAAGACCTCCTGGCCGCTATGCGCTAGACGGACCTCCGCGCGGCCGCCAGGGGGCGTGAATTTGAGCGCGTTAGAGAGCAGATTGAACAAGATCTGCCGTACCGCCCGCGCATCCGCGGTGATGAGCGGTAGATCAGGTGCCACCGAAACTCTGAGCTCGACGCCTTTTTCGCGATATTGCGGCATCATCACGAGCAATGTGCGCTCGAGCGTTTGCGCGAGATTGAGGGGCTCAGGCGAGAGCACGAATTTTCCGGCTTCAATCTTCGCGACATCCAAGATGTCGTTGATCAAATTGAGAAGATACTGGCCGGATTCACCGATCAGCCCAGCGTATTCGCGGTAGCGCGCATTGCCGAGCGGGCCAAGCATCTCGCGCGCAATCATCTCGGAAAACCCAAGGATCGAGTTGAGCGGCGTTCTAAGCTCGTGACTCATGTTGGCCAAGAAGCGGCTCTTGGCGCGGCTATGCGATTCAGCAAGCTCGGCCGCGCGTTTAAGCTCCTCTTCGTGGCGATGCCGCACGGTGATGTCGCGGCCGATTGCGATGATTTCCATCCCCTGCGAGGCGGATCTCTGCGAGCGCCACAAATTGCGCCACGACGAACGCCGCGAAGACGGTTCGGCGCGATGGACCGGACTGCATTTGAGCTCAATCCAAGCCGGCTCGCCATGCGCATCGCGGAGCCGGCATTCGATCGCTAGTTCCTCACCGAAATATCCGGCGCGAATGACGGCGCGTTGAACCTTGGCAACATCTTCAGCGAGGATAAGCGAGGAGAAATCAACACCGGTGAGGGCGCTGAACGTTTGTCCGGTCAACAGCTCCGCAGCCGGCGATGCGTAAAGCACGCGGCCCGAGGCAGACAGCCTGAGAATGAGATCGGCAGCGTTGTCGGCAAGAAAGCGATACGAGGCTTCGCTTCGCTGGAGCGCCTGCGCCGCCTTGGCATGAACCGAGCGTACATTCAGCGCAAGCATGCCTGCGTAGAGAAGACAGCCAACCAGGCTCGCCGACATCAGCCCCGTATGCCAAGGCAGCGGAAGCGCGAATTGCGGCAAGTCGGGCGCGAAGCTCGCGAGCACAAGAGCCGAGCCAGCGCCTGCAGCCATCGAGACTGCGAGCGCAAGCGGCCGGCGGCTCAAAGCGGCTTCCGCGGGCACGAGCACCAGCCACGGCATGAAGATCGAGGCAACACCGCCGCTCAATGCCGCGAGTCCGGTCAAGATCGCGACCGCGTTGACCGAAGATGCCATTTGCAGAACGCGCATCGGCACGACAGAGAATGCGAGGGCGGCAAGGCCGAGCGGGCTTGTCAGCCAAACCAGCACGCACCATTCGAGCGCCCCGCGTGGCGCGCCGAGCATCGCCCACATCAGCGCGCCAGCAAGCCCGGCGAGCCCGCCCATCCCGTGGGTAAGCGCATAGCTGCGAGCCTCAGCGCTGAGCTTCTCCCAGCGCCCGACGAACCGGCGGATCAAACGCGTGCTGAACATGATGTGTGCGGGTGTAACGTTCTCTTAAGCGAAAGAATCGCCAATCAGTGTTAAGGAACATTGAAGCGGCGCGGCGCGCGGAAACCGGCCGTTAACGCCAGCGTTCATCCGGCGATCGGGCTGTCATCGCCGAGGCACCCCAATTCAGCACGGGCCGCCCCGCGTTGCCAGACGGGGGTCGATCGGTATAGTGAACGCCCGATTGCGTTGGGTGCCCCAGGTGCGACCCAGCCTTGTCGTTAGCGCTGCGTAAATGGGTCCTCGATGTTTGGCCGCTTGAGAGCTGCACTCCGACCGATCATTGGCGGCTTAGGTCTTTTTGCTCTCGCGACACCATTGCCGGCCGCGGCGGCGCCGGCGGGAATTGCTTGCGCGGGGCTGTCGAGCCTGAGCGCCATTGTCGAGGTGCTGCGCGAGAACGGTATCGACCCGCTGATCGCGACGCCAGGCGGGGCAGACCCCGCTTCAGTTGCCGTCGTGCCCGCGGACAGCGACGCCGCCGAGCAAGCCGCCCAGGCCTTTCAGTTGCGGCGCCTTGAGCCGGCCGGCGAAGGCGAAAGCCGCGAGACGATGATCCTGCCGCGCTTGCGCCCAAGCGCTCAGCCCGAGGTTGCCACGCAGGAAAAGCCGGTTAAGCCCGAGGCACCGGCACCGGGCCTAGCGACATCCGCTGCTTACCGCACTTTCATCGCCGGTCTAGCGACGCTTGCAAAGCTCAGGCTCGACGATCCCAAGAATCTGGCGCGTGCGAAAGCATTGCTCGTCAAATCCGATCTCAGCTCGCTTGCACATGCCTGGCTCGCGCAATGTGCCGAAATCGCATCACATTCTGATGCATTTGTTGATGGCGTTGAGAAGGCCGCTGCCGGAGGCGCCGATCAGCTCAACAACAGCATCGAAAAGCAGCCGGGCTCGGCGCTCAACATAGGCGGCTGGCAAAGCGCTTCGCTCGCAATTCGCCAGGAGATCGCGAAAGACATTCGGCTGATGGAATCGGTCTCGTTCCGCTTAAGCGAAATCTCTTACGGCCGTTCGAGCGGGGAGGCACATTTTGCCGAGCTTGCAAACAAGGGCGATATCACCTCGGCGGCGCCTGCTGGTGCTCCATCGCCCTCTTCGGTGTCGCCGACCTTGAATGAGCGCGCCAAGCCTTTGATGGCGCAGATGCTGGCTCTCGGCGCCCACATGCACTTGGCCAAGCAGGCTTCTGC
>JBAQHC010000752.1:0-21731 GCA_049288095.1 Alphaproteobacteria bacterium
GTCGAAGGCACATTATCGAGGCCGTGAATGCGCACGACTTCTTCAACAATGTCCGCATTGCCGTCGATATCGGGCCGCCAGGTCGGTGCTTTGAGCGCAAGCTTTGCGCCATTTGGTTTCGGCTCGAAGCCCAGCGCTGTGAGAATGCGCGTTGTCTCGGTGGGTGGAAGTTCTACGCCCGTAAGACGCTTGATCTCGCTTGGATTGAAATCAAGCGCCAAGCGATCCATCGGCGGCTTGCCCGCGACAAGCGGCTGGCTCGGCTCGCCGCCGCAGAGATCCATGATCATCTCGGTCGCAAGATCGAGACCCGGCTCCACGAAAGCCGGATCAACGCCGCGCTCGAAACGGTAGCGCGCATCGGATTCAATGCCCAGCGCGCGGCCTGTTTTCGCGGTGCGCAGCGGATCGAAATAGGCGCTCTCGATCAGCACTTCGGTCGTCGTCTCGGTGCAGCCGGTCGACTCGCCACCCATGACGCCGCCAAGACCAATTGCACCGCCTTCATCCGCAATCACACACATTTCGGGCGTGATGTCGTAGGTCTTGCCATCGAGCGCGACGAGCTTTTCGCCGGCGTGGCCGAGCCGCGCGAAAATCCGTGAACGAAGCTTCTTCGCGTCATAAACATGGAGCGGGCGCCCACGATCGAACGAAATGTAATTCGTAATGTCAACCAGCGCGGAAATCGGCCTGAGCCCAATCGCCTTAAGGCGCTCCTGTAGCCAAGCTGGGCTTGGCCCGTTCTTCACCTTGCGCACGAGGCGCCCAGCGAAGACGGGGCACGCGTCTTCCGTTCCGGGCGTAAATTCGAGCCCGATCGGAATTGGGCACGAATAATCGCCCTTGATCGCCGCAACGCCTTGGCGTGCGTCGCCGTGTTTCAGCTTGCCCAAGCCCGCCGCGGCGAGATCACGTGCAATGCCATAAACGCCCAAGCAATCGGGCCGGTTCGGCGTGATCGAGATATCGAACACAGGATCGACCTTAAGCACCGAGAGCGCGGGCGCACCGATTGGCGCGTCGGCAGGAAGATCGATGATGCCGTCATGGTCGTCGCCCAGCATCAGCTCGCGCGATGAACACATCATGCCGTTGGAATCAACGCCGCGGATCTTGGTTGCTTTGAGGAGAAGATCCGTGCCCGGAACATAAGTTCCGACTGGGGCGAAAACGCCCTTCATGCCAGTACGCGCGTTCGGCGCGCCGCACACGACTTGCAAAACGCCTGCCCCTGTATCGACCTTTAAGACGCGGAGCTTATCTGCATTCGGGTGCTGCACTGCCTCGACAACGTAAGCGACTTTGAATGGCGCAAGGGCCTTGGATGGATCCTTAAGCTCCTCGAGTTCGAGGCCGATGGCGGTGAGCTTCTCACCGATCTCGGCCGCGCTCGCATTCGTCTCCAAGTGATCCTTGAGCCATGAGAGCGTGAATTTCATGGCGCGTCTTCCCTTGAGCCGCCGAATTTTTGCACACGAAGACACGAAGAGGCTGAAGGAACCTCGCCATTTACGACGCGCCGCAATCCCTGCTTTATGGTCGCCGCGCCGAAATTCATCAGAAAGCCCAACGGCAGGTTCATTAGACGAAGATAGGTCAATAACTGCTTCGAGTGGACGGGCAATAAAGTCTCAACCGACTTGATCTCAACGAGCACCGCCGAATCGACTAACAGGTCGACGCGGAACGCGTCGACATATTCCTGACCCTCATATGTGAACGAGATCGGTCTCTGTCGTTCTACCTTCAATCGGCGACGCGAAAGTTCTCGAAAAAGAATCTGCTCGTAGACTGACTCCAACAACCCACGCCCCAGGGTCGTGTGCAGCTTGAAAATGACATCGACAATGACACGCCCGATACCTTCGAAATCAGGTGTAGCGCCTACTGCAAGCGGAAGTGTCTTCGTGTCTTCGTGTGCAATTTCGGATGGTTCAGTCATCGCGCCTCTCAACTCGAAAGCCCGGCGGAGAGCGTCGGCACGTCGAGCATTGAGAAGCCGTAATGGCGCAGCCAGCGCAGATCGGCATCGAAAAACGCACGCAAATCCGGAATGCCGTATTTCAGCATCGCCAAGCGATCGAGCCCCATACCGAAGGCGAAGCCTTGATAACGCTCCGGGTCGATGCCGCAATTGCGCAAGACATTCGGGTGCACGACACCCGAGCCCAAAATCTCGAGCCAATCATCGCCCTGGCCGAATTTGATTTCACCGCCCGAGCGGTCGCATTGAATGTCGACTTCCGCTGACGGTTCGGTGAACGGGAAATGCGAGGGCCGGAAGCGCATCTTCACATTCTTCACCTCGAAGAAGGCGCGGCAGAATTCCTCAACGCACCACTTGAGGTGACCCATATGCGTTTCTTCGTCGATGACAAGCGCCTCGACTTGATGGAATTGCGGCGTGTGGGTTTGGTCGCTGTCGCAGCGATAAACACGGCCCGGCGCGATGATGCGGATCGGCGGTTTCTGGGACAGCATGGTGCGCACTTGCACCGGGCTTGTATGCGTGCGCAGCAACAACCGTGAGCCATCCGGCTTTTCCGGGAAATAAAAGGTGTCGTGCATTTGGCGCGCCGGATGCTCGGGCGGAATGTTGAGCGCCGTGAAGTTGCGCTCGTCCGTCTCGATGTCGGGGCCTTCGGCGACCTTGAAGCCCATCGCGCCGAAAATCTCGACGATTTCATCCATCACTTGGCTCAACGGATGAATGCGGCCCTCAGGCTCAGGCGCGACCGGCAATGTCACATCGATGCGTTCGGTCTTAAGGCGCGCTTCGAGCGCAGCATCGGCGAGCGCCGATTTACGCGCGGCAATCGCCTCGCTCACGCGGTCTTTCACCCGATTGATTTGGGCCCCGCGTGCTTTGCGCTCATCGGGCGACATCGTGCCGAGCGTTTTCAAAAGCTCGTTGACACTGCCCTTCTTGCCGAGCGCGGCAACGCGCACGTCTTCAAGCGCCGCCTCGCTCGATGCGGCGGCAACGGCAGCAAGCAATTCGCCTTCCAGTTTTCCGAGATCCGACATCACTTCCATCCTAACTGGATCGTCATCCCGTGCGCACTGCAGCGCGCAGCGATGCTGTGCAGTATTGAGCGCAGATCAATGGTGATCCACTTTCAAAGGCTGGATCCCGGATCTGCGGCGCACCACTTCGTGCTGCACCGCGTCCGGGATGACAAGGTCGTTCTGTGAATAAGTCTAGGCGAGCGCGGTGCGCGCCTTGTCGACCAGGGCCTTGAAGGCCTCGGGCTCGCGGATCGCGATGTCGGAGAGAACTTTCCGATCAACCTCGACGCCGGCGAGATCGAGGCCGTTGATAAATCGGCCATAGGTCAGCCCGTGCATGCGGGCAGCTGCATTGATGCGCTGAATCCAAAGAGCACGGAAATTCCGCTTCCGCGCACGCCGATCCCGAAAGGCGTATTGGCCGGCTTTTTCGAGGGATTGGCGCGCCGTCTTGATGAGGCGCGAGCGGGCGCCGTAATGGCCCCTCGTCCCCTTGAGAACTTTCTTGTGCTTGGCGCGTGACGTGACGCCCCGTTTGACTCGTGACATGCCGACTTACCTTCGCGTCCTAGAGCCCGTAGGGCGTCCATTTCTTGACGGTCTTGGCATCCATATCAGCCAATACCTTGGTTCCGCGCAAATTCCGCGTTTGCTTGGGCGTATTGCTGATGAGGCGGTGCCGCTTGCCGGCCTGCGTCGCTTTCACCTTGCCAGTACCGGTGATCTTGAAGCGCTTTTTGACCCCGCTTTTGGTCTTCAACTTGGGCACTTCATCGTCTCCTCAGGCGGGGCTTCCGCCGCTCTGCTCGCGCACAAAGCGATCCCAGCCGCACACCGGCCGGGGTGTCTCATGAAGGCGGCGAGTTATAGCGAATGCCGATATGAACGCAAGCCAGTCTTGCGAAAAACAGGCCCCACGGTTAACAATTGCCTTTGCGGGGGATGGCTTTGGGGAGCCCAAGAAAATGACAAAGAGCCGAATTGGGCGACGGGCCACCGCCTGCGCGCTGGTCCTTAGCGCCATGGCCGGCCTTGGCGCATGTACCGCTCACATCCTTCCCAAGAAACATGAGCTGGCGATCACATCTTTCAAGACCTTCGGGGAAACCCGCGACGGGTATGACAAGGTCGTGGTCAATCAAACCACCCTGGCCGACCTGAAAGCTCTAGGCTTTGATCCGGACCGGTCCGCGAACATTCAACAGATCACTTATCTGGACGTGGTGCAGGCGTTCTTGCCTCGGCAAGACATGCCCTTCTCGACCGTACCTACGAGCGTGCAAACCTGCGTTGCCGCGCAGAACCGCTGCATCGGCTATGTATTGGGGCCCAAAGTGAGCGACTCCACGCGCACGGGCAGCATCTTCCTTGATTTCTTCAATTTCCGTCGCCGCACCGAGGTCAATGGTTGGCAGGCGAACTCGATGTTCGTGCTGCTCGATGGCGTCGTGGTCTACAAGCTGTGGGCAGGCGAGCCCAACATCCACACGATTACCACGCAGGTGAATCCGCTCGGCCCGGTGCAGGATCTCGGCTCGGCCGCCGGCAAGATGGTCCCCAGCCCGAACTTCTGATCGCGCAACGCCCTGTTTCTAAAGGCAAAAGCCCAATATTCGTATTGGGCTTTTGCTCGAACACCCCGGTCGTGGCAAGCCGGCGCGAAGGCGCCTTCAGCGCGGCGCCATCACCATGACCATCTGCTTGCCTTCCATCCTCGGGAATTGCTCGACTTTGGCGACTCCCTGAAAGTCGCTCTGAACCTTGTTCAGAAGCTCCACGCCAATCTCGGTGTGGGCGAGCTCGCGGCCGCGAAAGCGCAAAGTCACCTTGACCTTATCGCCCTCCTCGAAAAAGCTGCGCATCGCCCTCGCCTTGACCTCGTAGTCGTGCGTGTCGATGTTCGGGCGGAGCTTGATCTCTTTGATCTCGACCACTTTTTGGCGCTTCTTGGCCTCAGCAGCCTTCTTCTGCGCCTGATATTTGTATTTGCCGTAATCGAGAATTTTGACGACCGGCGGATTGCCGTTGGGATTGATCTCGACGAGATCGAGGCCCGCCTGTTCGGCAAGTGTCAGAGCATCTCGAATGGGAGTTTTGCCGTGGCTGTGGCCCTCGGCGTCGATCAAAAACACTTCAGGAGTGTTTATGTCTTCATTGATGCGCGGGCCCTCTTTGGCCTCCCGCTGCATCGTCATCGGTTTGCGAGCTATTTAAAGTCCTCCTCTTCCGGCCTCAAAAGAGGAGAAACGCGGGCCGGAGAAGATCACCATGACTTCATCGCTCGGAACCCGCCTCCTCAGCTGAGGGCTTTTACTGTCGCCAGAGCTTAGGGCCCCTAGGTCTTAAGGTCCGGTTGCAACTGGCGGCCTTATTAACATGTGGGAGCCCCCGCGGTTTCGCAAGCCCCAAGGACCCCGAGCCCGCCGCCCTCCCTCTATTTTTCTAGGGTTGTGCCTGCAAGACACCTGCGCACGACGGCCCGCCACAAGGGCTTGAGCGCACCCTCCGGCCGAAGCTCGCCATGCGCCAAGCGATAGCTGATCAGCGCCCGGATGAACGTGTCGCGCCCGCGTCGTGATGGTTCATTCTTGGCCATGCGGCGAGAACTGCATCTTTCTCGCCACCTGAAAGAGAGCGCACGCCGGCACATCTCTGCACCGGCGTGCTCTTTCGTCAGTTGCCGCGGGCTATCACTATCGCCGGATTCTTCTGTTCGAAGAGATCGGTGACCAGTGGGTTGCCCAAGGTATCGACGGCCCGGCTCGCTGCATCCGCCATGCATGTGCTCCAGTCAGCGCGGCTGCTCAACTCCATCGGCGCGGGCGCGGGGCCGCACACCTTCGAGCTTGCGGCATTAATCCGGCCGAGCAGTACTTTGGCGCCGGCGAGGCTCGTAACATTGAGGTCCGAGAAATCGACTTTGACCGAAGTCGTCACCGCACCGTGCACATTAGCTGGGGACTCTTGACCGCGCATCGTGTCTGCCATCGCTGGAGCCGTGGCAAGCAACGCTGCAACCGACGCAATGATGAAACGTTTTGTCATTTCCAATCTCCCTCATCTCGCTCGTCGCGTCCTGCCGCGACAGCTTCGAGATGGCGAGTGAAGGCTTGGAAGTGAGGTGACCGAGGTCACTTGTGAAATGACGAATTATTCGAGCTTGGTGGCTTTCATCTGCGCAATGAGGCGCGCACGCAGCGCCTGATAGCGCGGATTGTCCTTGAGCGGAATATTCCATTGCGGATTGTAGACGGCGTCGCCGGGCCACAGTCCTGGAATTGAAGTCACATAGCTTTCAAGCAGCTCTGCCGCCTCTTCTTACCGGCCGGCCCACGCAAGAATTATTGCCTGCCATGCGTGCGCGTTCAATTGATCGGATTTGTCCTCCGTGGCATTTGTCAATGCAACGGCCTGCTCGATCTTCCTGACGGCCTCGTCATTGTCGCCCATGAACAGTGCCGCATCAGCGCTCAACTGCGCGCGAATCCATCTATCCCACTTCGCCTCCGGCGTACGCGCCAGAAAATCGAGGACGCGCTGTCCATCGCGCTTGGCTTCGGCTCTGTCGCCCAGAAACATATCAGACCACCCGCGCAAATCCGCAACCGGCGATTCCTTCCAACGAAGCACGGGCCAATAAAGATTGGCCGGCATCACATCCTGATGCGTTGCGTCGATAAATGTCCGCCCCTCGATCAGACGGTTCTGATATTCTAAGTAATTGGCTAGACCCGGGGCCCGCCCAGCAGGCGCTGCGATGAGAATCTTGAACATTCTGTCCAACTGGCGGAGATCGCCGCCGAACATGAAGAGCGTTGAAGCACGTTGAACGCGCCAGAATGGGCCAAATTGCGGATCATTCTTCCACCTCACAAAGGCCAAGTCTGCGACATTCAATGCCTCTTGCGGACGCCACAACTCCATCAGGCTGATCCACCACGAATATTGCCGTGTGCCATTGACCGGATCGAGCGCAACCAACTGGCGGCTAATCTTCTCGCTGTCTTCGTAGCGACCCATCTGAAAGAGCAGCAATGCCTTTGAGCCTAGCAGGAATGGATCGGACCAACCCTTGGCTTCGGCAGCTTCGAACGAGTGCAAGGCTTTTGTGTACTCGATCTCTGCCTCCTCGATGAGCCCCGCAGCGTAATCGGTTTGCGGATCATCGGGTGCAAGCTTGCGAAGCGTCGCCAGGTCCTGCCTTGCAGCGTTCATGCTCTCATCGCCGGTGTTTAGGCCAAACAAAAACGCATCGGAGCGCACATAGATTCGATCGACATAAGCGCGCACGATCGAGGGATCGATTTGGAGCGCCTGATCGTAGAGACCTATGGTGTGATGTATGTCGTCTAACGAGGAGAAAGCCGAAAAATCCTGCAGAGCGACGCGCGCCTTGAGATATAGATCGTAAGCGAGCGGATCAGCTGTGTTTGGCGCGGCAATCGAGGCACCGCCCGCCAGCTTGAGCGACAATTGCGACGCCACTTGGCTCGCGACCTCGGATTGCAGCCTCATCACGCTCGTGAGCGTGCGGTCGTAATCCTGTGCCCAGATATGGCTATCGTCGCGCGCATTGATCAGCTGCAAGGTGAGGCGCACTTCATTGCCCTCGCGCCGGACTGATCCTTCCAGCACATGGGTGCAGCCAAGATCCTTGGCCAACTGCTCGACAGTCACCGGCTTGCCTTTGTAGGAGTCCATTGTCGTGCGCGAAATGACATCAAGCCCGGGAGCCGCGTTGGCAAGCGCCGTCAAGATCTCCTCGTGCATGCCGTCGGTGAAAAACGCGTTGTTAGGATCGGGCGAAAGATTCTCGAACGGCAAAATCGCAATGCGCGGCTTTGCAGGCACGAGCGATGCGGATTTGACGGCGGGCCCAGCGGATGAATCCGATAAGGCGCTCACGCTTGCGGGCGATTTAACTGCTCGGCCCATCAACGTTGGTCGCGTGAGGATAAAGCCGAGAACACCAATAGCGAGCACGGCGACGCCGATCCCCGCGACCTGCCATCCTTTCAATCGTGGCTTTGTCGATTCCGCGCGCGCAGGCCCGGCGCCTGAAGGCACAATCTCGAAAGCGTGAATGCGCGTCTCCATCTTGGGCAGCGTCAGCTCGCCCACGTCGCGCATCGGCCGGTCGACTTGATGGTCGAGCGCGTCTTTAAGTGCGCACGAAATCAGCGCGCGCCCCGGCGTAGCTTGCGCCATCAAACGCGCGGCGACATTAACGCCGTGGCCCAAGAGATCGCCGCTCGATGCGACCGTGACATCACCCAAATGCGCCCCGGCCCGCGTCTCCGGCTCACTCAGCGGCCGGTCATCCAAAAGCTCGAAGATCGCTGCTACGGCTTCTTTGGCAGCGGAAAATTCCAGCATGATGCTGTCGCCCGCGGTGTTGAAGATGCGCCCGCCATGCCGCCCCGCGATCGCGTTGAGCCGGTTGCGCAGGGCCATGATCTGGCGCGCCGAATTGGCTTCATCGGATTCAGTGCGCTTGGAGTAGCCGGCGACATCAAGGCTCACAATCGTCGTCATCCGCACCCGCGGCGCTCCGCTGGACGCGGGCGATTGCGCTCTCGTAGTCTCCGGCGAGCCGGTCAGCGCTGTGAGAGCACGCACCAGCTCCTGAAATGGCGCGCTTGCCGCATCCTCGCGCCAATCATCCAGATCGATCGTGTGAAGACTGCGCACATCGAGCGGCAGCCTCGCGTTGCCGAAGCGCACTGGAATCAGAATGCGGCGATCCGCCGCCTCACGCGCTTCGCCCCGTACCCAGCGTGAGTCGACAGAAGCCGGCGTCCACACCGCAATGACCGCCTTAGCAACTTCCATCTCGGCGGATATGAGCTGATCAAACTCCTGGCCGGCTTTGATCTCAGGGTCCCACCAGACGCTCAAGCCTTGCGCCTCGAGCGCAGCGACCAGAGGCGCTATCAGCGCTCGGTCTGCTCGCGCATAGGAGACGAAGATGTCAGCCATTACTTCATGTCCTGCAGCGCCCAAGCGCTACATTCCTCAATCTTCGTGTCTGGAGCACGCCAAAATCCGTCATGGCGACGCGTCGCTGCGCAGCACTCGGGGCGGACCCAAATATTTGTCGAGCCAGTCGAGCGTTTCGCGCATCAGCACATCATGCGAAACAAAGTGGCCCCCGAGGGCGATGATGTGCTTCTTGTCTGGCTGCGGCGTACCCAGGAGAGCAAAGAAGTGCCGCGTGCTCTCGAGCGGGACAATGTCGAATTCGCCGTTGAGCAAGAGAGTCGGCGCAAGGGTGCGCGGCAGTGCGTTAGTCGGATCGATCTCCGGTTCGAGCTGAGGGACGGGAATAAACCCGCAATACAGAATCGCCGTACGTAGGCGCGGCTCATGAGAAAGCGCCACCGGGCCGAGAAATGCGCCCCAGCTATAACCGAAATACGCAAACGAATGCGTGTCGATGTCGGGGCGTGTCTCAAGATAGTCGATCGAACGCCGCAAGTCTTGGACCTGTTGAATCGTGAGATCGCGAATTGCGATCCTAGCGTCGGGCGGAAGCAGCGAGCCGATGCCGCGCTCGAACGTGCCTTTATAGATCGGAAAGGCGACGGCGCGGCCGCTCTTCAGGACGAAATCTAGATGCACAGGATATTGATCGATCGAACTAAAGCTCGCGGCGGGCGAGCCAGGAAAATACACAACAGTCTGATAAGGCGGCGCGCCGGCAGTCGGCAGATAAAGATAGAGGACCATGCGCTCACCGCCATAGGTGGCATCGAAGGTGATCCGCTGCCGGGTCCACAGCCGCGTCGTCTGCGATGCATCGACAGAAGCGTTGAGCGGCGTGTGCTGATAAGCGAAGGCTCTGCTGTAAGCAGCGAAAATCTCGTCGCTGACTGGCTGGGGCCACGCTTCCTGCACGATGGGCTTTACTGCCTCGTGCGCGCGGCTTGCGACGTTCGCATCGTCGCGAATGATTGCGAGACGAAAGCCGTTACCAGGGGAACGATCGAGCGCCGGTGAAGCAAAGTCGCTGAGCGGCACATAGTTGGGATCGTTGTAGCTGCCGCCGAGAATCAGACGCTCATCTCCTTCCTGCGGTGTGGAGGTCCATTCCCGCACATTGCCGGCAAGATCGAATGCGCCGACATAGCTCATCGCCTTGCTTTCTTTGACCGAGCGCGTGCCCTTGCTCTCAAGGTTGCTCGCCGGCAGCTCCCACCGAAAGGAGGCGGCGTCGAGCGCGCGGCGCCAATGGTACTTGGTCGGCAGCTCCTGATGCATGAAGCGGGCATAGGCCGCCGCCTCATACCAGCTAACGCCGGAAACCGGAAAATCGGCCTGCCCGTCGGGATAATCGCCGGCTTCCCAGGTGCTCGGCCCGGGGCGGCCTGTTTTGTCCGTGAACAGAGCTATTGCCTCTTCCCACGGCAACCGCGCGCCGTCCTTCATGATGGGGTCCCACAGGTCCGCACGCTGATAACCGCCGGCATCGACGAATGTCTTGAACTGCGCGTTGGTGACTTCATAGCGGTCCAGGAAGAAGTCGTTGAAAGCGAAGTCTTGCCCGTCGACGAGCTGGTGCCATGCTGGAACACGCACCTTGCCCTCCGGCAAAGTGCTTACAGTGTCGAGCTTGAAGGTCTCGGTGCCGACAAGAGATGAGTTATCCCACGATGGATCCGCCTTTGGCAGCTCATCGAACGCTATGATGCCGCCCCCAACGGCGCGATCGAGCGTAACGTGTCCCGGCAGCTCGAAGCGAAGCCGCGACATGCCAAATGGTATTCGCTTGTCCTTGATTGGCGTATGGCCGAGCTCCTCCCACTTCGTGTCGGGCGCATCATAGGCGCGCCGATAGACCATTGCCCCGGGTGGATCCGACGGAATGGTCACGCGCCACGAAAATCGCTTCCAAAGCTCGGCGAGCTCGGCGTTGCCGGGAACGCGCTTCTCAGCTTCCTTTGCGATCAGATACGCGCCTTCCGAATCGCCCGCATCAATGTCTTTTTCGATTTGCGGAATGGCTTTGCCATGCAGCCAGTCGGCCCCGCTCTCATGGCTCAAGAGCCAGAATAGGCCTGCCCCAATACTGGCAGCCAGCATTGCTGTCGTTGCGTAGGCAATGGTGCGCCGCGGCTTCGGCCACTGTGGCCGGCCACCTCCAAACGAGGGAGCGAGTTTGCGTTCTGAGTTTGGTGCAATCTCGAAGGCGTGGATGCGGCTGTCCATCTTGGCGAGCTGAAGCTCACCCATGTCGCGGAACGGTCTTTCAACGGAGTGACCGAGAGCACCTTTAAGCTCGGCGGAGATCAGTGCGCGCCCCGGCTGCGCTTGCGCCATCAAACGCGCAGCAACATTGACGCCGTGACCAAGGAGATCACCATTCGATGCCACCGTGACATCGCCCAAATGCGCGCCGACCCGCGTCTCGGGTTCGCTCAACGGCCGGTCGTCCAAAAGCTCGAAGATCGCCGCCACAGCTTCCTTGGCAGCGGAGAATTCCAGCATGATGCTGTCACCGGCGGTGTTGAAGATGCGCCCACCATGCCGTCCCGCGATTGCATTCAGGCGGCTCCGCAACGCCATGACGTGGCGCGCCGAAGTGGTTTCATCGGCCTCGGTACGCTTGGAGTAGCCGACGACATCAAGGCTCACAATCGTCGTCATCCGCACTCGGGGCGCACTGCTCGAAGCAGGCGATTGCGCTTTCGAACCTTCCGTCGATCCGGTCAGCGCTGCGAGAGCGCGTACGAGTTCTTGAAACGGCGCGCTTGCTGCATCCTCGCGCCAGTCATCCAGATCGATCGTATGAAGGCTGCGCACATCAAGCGGCAGCCTCGCATTGCCGAAGCGTACCGGAAGCAGAATGCCGCGATCCGCAGCCTCGCGCGCTTCACCGCGCACCCAGCGCGAATCGACGGACGCCGGCGTCCATACTGCAATGACCGCCGTGGCCGCTTCCATCTCGGTGGATATGAGCTGATCGAACTCCTGGCCGGCCTTGATCTCAGGGTCCCACCAGACGCTCAGGCCCTGCGCCTCGAGCGCAGCCACCAGAGGCGCTATCAGCGCTCGGTCCGCCCGTGCGTATGAGACGAAAATGTCTGCCATCTACGCTGACCTCTGTAGAAAGGTCGGGCAGGACTGCCTACAGCGCGCAACGCCGATCATAGCCAAAGCCCAATTGCGGGCGGATTCTCTGACGGCATGGCCTCCCCCTGACGGCTCGCCTGATCTTATGGCCCCGCCCCTCTCATGTCACTTCGGACGATCTGCACACAGTTAAGGCCGCCCGAGACTAGGGGAGAACCCGGACGGCCACCGATCCACGCTAATGTGCCGCGCTAGCGACCATTGCCGTGAGACCGGGATTGCCCACTTGCGCGACCGCTGTATCGACGGCATGGGAAACGCACGTGTTGTAGTCCTTGCGCCCCGCCATATCGGTGGCAAGCGGCTGGGGTGAGCACACCTCCTTTGCCGCGAATTGGATCCGTGTCAGCAGCGCCTTCACGCCCGCCGGCTTGGATAGATCAAGATCGGCATAGCTGATCTTCTTCGATCGCGTTTCGGTACCGGGTGCCTGGCCGGACTTGGTTCCCGTGACCACAATCTCCTCCGTGTTCTGAGCATATGCTGGAGCGATCGCGGGAAAAGCGAGAGCGGCGAGCAATGCCGCACTGAGCATTTTCATATCGGTTATCTCCCTACCTGAGGTCGCGTGATTGCGACGGTTGAGAGGTGGCGAGAGAAGCGGCTTGCTTAGAGTGACCCGGGTCACTTGTCGTAACGACCTATCCGTGTGCAGCCCTAGGTCGAGAGATCGTGGAAATAGGCGAGCAGCCTGGCGCGGTCGAGAATACGCACGCCGGCGCGCGAAATGCCGACGATATCCGCCGCCGCAAATTCCGCAAGCTTGCGATTGACCTTTTCACGCGAAGCGGAAACCCGCCGCGCCATTTCAACCTGTGTCAGCGCAACAAGGCCTGTGCCATGCGCTTCGTTGATCAACAGATGCGCAAGACGGCCGCCAAGGTCTTGGAACGCCGCTTCGTGCAGCAAGCCGTTAGCGGCGCGCAATCGGGCGCCCAGTGCCTCGACGAGCGAGAGCGCGGCAGGCGTTTCATCTTTCAGCGCGGCGAGCAGCGCGGCGCGCGGGATGCGCCACAATCGCGTGCGGCGCATCGCCATCACGTCGGCCGACCGCGGCCGCCCGTCGAGCGCCCCCATCTCGCCGATGATCGCGCCCGGACCGGCGACGGCGTAGCGCAATTGGCGCCCGCTCTCGAACACTGCACATATCTCGACTTCACCATCGAGCACGATGAACATCGCACCAGGCTGATCACCGCGGCGGAACAAAATATCGCCCGCCTTGAGGCCGATTTCCGTCCCAGACTCGGCGAGCTTGCCACGGCCGTGGGTCGTCAGTGCCTTGAGCAACGCGCAGCCAGCAAGACCGCTGCGTATCTTCCCGCGCACGGCATCAGCACCCGCTCCCGCTTGGCGACTATTGCGCAATATCGATTTGCTCACAGCGGCTTGATATGGAAGATGCGTTCGGCGTTGCCGTGATAAAGCTTCTCGCGCACAGCTTCGGACACCGGGGTGTTGTCCATCCATTTCACCGCGGGCGCCGACGGCTGATAGGGATAATCGATCGCCCACAGCACATTGTCTTCGCCGATCGCCTTGATCGAGTACTCAAGAGCAAGATCGTCCTCAACGCCCGAAGTCGTAATAACGATGTTGCGCTTGATGTAGGCGCTCGGCTTGCCGAGCTTGAGCTTTGGCGATTCGCCCGTACGTTGCCGCAGCGCATTCATGTAGTCGATGCGCCACTGCCAGAAATGAATCGCTTCGCCCATATGGCCTAAGCAGATTTTCAGCTTCGGGAAGCGATCGAACACACCGGCGAGGATCATGCGCACGGCATGCGTGCCGACCTCGACGCCATAGCCCCAGAGGGCCGAATCCATCCCGTAATATTGCATGCCGCGATCAGCCGCCTCGGGCAGAGCGCGCGGGTGGATATAGATGCAGGCATCAAGCGCCTCGGCCGCTTCAAGAATCGGCCAGAATTTGGGATCGTCGAGATATTCGCCGTTCGTGTGCGAATTGATGACAAAGCCGCTCAGCTTGAGCTTGCCGATGGCGCGGTCCATCTCCTTGGCGGCGCGCTTCGGGCTTTGCGGCGCAACAGCGCCGAGGCCGGCAAAGCGCGTTGGGTGGCGAGCGATGACTTCGGCCAGGCGATCATTGGTGAGGATCGAAAGCTCGATGGCCGTATCCGCATCGAACATTTGCACACCGGGCGCGGTGAGCGAAAGGAGATGCACGTCAACGCCATTTTCATCCATGTCCTTAAGACGCTCGCCTTCAAGATCGAGCAGCATTCCGCGCCGGCTGGCCATGACAGAATTGGAATCGCCCGCGTCATAGATCGCGCGCACGAGCTTTAAGTCGAGCGAGCTGCCAGGCGCGCGCGCAACCTTGCGCAGCTCTTCGGCGACCTCCGGAATCGAAAACGCCTCTTCGGTGGCGATGCGGCGAATCTTCTTTTGCGGCGACATGGTTGTCTCTCCCTTATCTTGTTGGTTCGATTTTAGCGTAACCCGCGCGGTGTTGCGAGCGGGCGGAACCACGCCAAGGCGTCCTTTGTTATTCAGACAGGCGACATCTCAAGGGATCCTGCTATGAGCGAAAGCAAAGCGAAAAAGACCAGCGGCCCGCCGCCAGATCACGCCATTCAGCGCACCAAGCCCGAAGCTCCGCTTGAACCCAAGCCCGGCAAAACGCTCAGCGAAGACGAGAAAGTGGACGAGGCTTCGCGTGAAAGCATGGATGCTTCCGATCCGCCGAGCTACATGCCGACGCACGCGGGTAAACCGAACAAGACCGGCACAGTGAAAAAGAAGTAGGCTTACTCTTCGGCGGTATCTTTGCGGGTTTCGGTTTCGTGCTTGATACGCTCGATGAATTTTTCGATCGGCATGGCGCCGAGGTCTTTGCCGGAGCGCAAGCGCACGGCCACCGTTCCGGCTTCGACTTCTTTATCGCCGCAGACGAGCATGTAAGGGATCTTCTGCAGCTGCGCTTCGCGGATTTTCTTTTGCATGCGCTCGGCCGAATAATCGACATCGACACGCAAGCCGCCCGTGCCGTTGACTACGGGCTCCGCAAACAGCCGGTCCTTTACTTTCGTCGCGTACTCGAAGGCGCGATCGGTGATCGGGATCAGCCGCGCTTGCACCGGCGCAAGCCACACCGGAAACGCGCCGGCATAATGCTCGATCAGGAACGCAACGAAGCGCTCGTGCGAACCGAGCGGCGCGCGGTGGATCACATAGACCGGATGATCCTTGCCGTCCTCGCCGGTATATTTGAGATCAAACGTCTCAGTCGCCAGGAAGTCGAGCTGCGTGGTGCCGATCGCATATTCCGTGCCGATCACCGACTTGACCATGATGTCGATCTTGGGGCCGTAGAACGCCGCCTCGCCCTTGGCTTCGACGAACTTGTAGCCGGACTCGGCCATCGCCTCGCGGATGATGTCGGCGGCCGTTAACCACTTATCCGGCTCGTCGACAAACTTGTTGAGGTTGTCCATGTCGGGCAGCGAGAAGCGCATGTGATAGTCTTTGATGCCCATCATGTCGTAATAGCGGGCATGCAAGTGCAACACGCGCAAAAACTCTTCTTTCGCTTGATCGTAACGGCAATAGATGTGCGCATCGTTTTGATCGAAGCCGCGCACGCGCATCAAGCCCGATAGTCCGCCCGATGCTTCGTAGCGATAAACTTGCCCATACTCCGCGATGCGCAGCGGCAATTCGCGGTAGGAATGCTTGCCCGCATTGTAGATCTCGTGATGATGCGGGCAATTCATCGGCTTCAGGTAATAATTCTCGCCGTCGATATCCATCGGCGCATACATGTCTTCCTTATAGTAAGGCAGATGGCGCGAGCGGTAATAGAGCGACTCCTTGGTGATGTGCGGCGTCGCCACGCGTACATAACCTTCACGCCGCTCTTCCTGTTGCGCGAGAAATTCGAGCTCCTCACGCAGCACCGTGCCGTTCGGCAGCCACAGCGGCAGGCCCGGCCCGACATCGGACGAGAAATGAAACAGGCCCAATTCCTTGCCGAGCTTACGGTGATCGCGCTTTTCCGCCTCTTCGAGGCGATGGAGATACGCCTTGAGCTCATCTTCGGTGCGCCAGGCGGTGCCATAAATGCGCTGCAATTGCGGATTGTTTGAATCGCCGCGCCAATAAGCGCCGGCGACTTTCAGCAGCTTGAACGCTTTGCCGATTTGCTTCGTAGACGGAAGATGGGGTCCGCGGCAGAGATCGTGCCAGGGGCCATGAAAATAGATCTTGATCGGCTCGTTCTCGGGCAGATCGCGAATAATCTCGGCCTTGTATTGCTCGCCGAGATCGAGGAAGTGCTGGATCGCCTTATCGCGCGGCCACACTTCCATATGCGTGGGGCGCGCTTCGTCGACGATCTCCTTCATGCGCTTTTCGATCTTCGCAAGGTCCTCCTCGCGGAACGGCTCGTTGCGCGCGAAATCGTAAAAGAAGCCGTCTTCGATCACCGGGCCGATCGTCACTTGTGTACCGGGATAAAGCTCCTGCACCGCCTGCGCCATCAAATGCGCGGCGTCGTGGCGGATGAGATCGAGCGCCTCCACCTCGTCCTTATTGGTGATGAATTGCAGCTTCACGTCGCGATCAACCGCGGCGAAGACATCCGTGAGCGCGCCGTCGAGCTTCATCGCGATCGCGGCTTTGGCGAGCCCGGGACCGATCGACTTGGCGATCTCCGTGCCGGTCGTGCCACGCGCGAAGGTCTTTACGCTGCCGTCGGGCAGCGTGACTTTCACTTCGGGGCCGTGGCCGGACTCTGGCATCGCTCTCTTTCGCCTTTCGTTCTCGCGGTGGCGCGGGCCGCCAGATGTGGCGGCGGGTGGCTGCCTGAGTCAAGCTCCGGGCGGGTTTATGTGGCGTTTCCGCGCCTCACGACCAGGGCGAGTGGATCTTGAGCGCGTCGAAGATCGCCATGTCCTCCACCCTGCGTGTAACGAGCGTCAGTTCGTGGTGGATCGCGATGGCGGCGATATAGGAATCGACAATCGAGAGCGTTGTGTTCTTCGGCATCTCCGCCGTCATAACGCCCCAGGTGCGCGCAACTTCAGAATCGAAAGCAAGGATGCGCTCGCCGAAAGTCGGTAGCACTTCGTGATCAAGCCAATCGAGAATGGCGCGCCGCCTGTGGGCAATGAGTTTCGGCAGCCGCGCCCAGCGCTCGATTTCCGCAATCACGGGCGCGCACAAGAACAGCTTGCCCTGGGCTTGCTTGTTCTGATCCCACCAGGTTTGGAAGCCGGGGTTTCGCCGCGCCTGCGCCAGCTCGGAGATGACATTGGTGTCGAGCAGCCAGCTCATAAACTGATGTCCCGGAAAGGCTCCGCGTGCCGCAGCTCGGGTATTTGGCCTTTGCCGAACGCCGCCGCGAGGGGCGAATTCTGAAACATCTCGTCAAGCGATTGCCGCGACTTGGCGAACACCTTGTAATCCTTGGCTGACACAACAACGACGAGCGACTTGCCGCCGCGAGTGATTTCCTGCGGCTCTCCCGCCATTGCAGCTGCAATCAAGGTGCTGAGCTTGTCGCGCGCTTCGCCGACTTGCCAGCGCACGAGCCGCGCGCGGTTCTCAGCGGGCTCTGCCGGCAATTTACCGGCGTGGAACTTCGCCGCTCGCTTAGTACGCTTGGCAGGCTTGGTTTTCGCCACTTTTCCTCCGCTCGAGAGGCTAACGGAGTAAGTGATTCAGGCCTCGACGACAAGACGCCGGATCAGTGTCCGCGGAGCGCGCGAAGCCACGCCGTGTCAGGCAATCTAGAGCTTTGGCAGCACTTCCTTGGCGAGCGTTAGCTCCATCGTTTCCTTTTGATCGACCGGAATCTGTTTATAGACTGCGACTTTGATCGAGTTGTTGCCCTTCTTGACCTGGAGCGTGACTTGGGGACCCTCGACGAAATAATAGCTGTCATCGCCCGCGCCGGCAGACTTCACGACGGCGCCCGCAGCAGTCATCATGCTCGCCTGCTTTTTGGCGCCGTCATAAAACGTGGCCGCCTGTAGATGGAGCGTCACGAACTGCACACCCGAGCTATTCGAGCCAGTCCAGGTGCAGGTTGCGACAAAGGTCGGCGTCACATGCGTGCCAGCTGAGACTGTGAAGCCGACAGCCGCGCTGACCTGGGCCGGCGTGAGCAGCGTGCACGCATCGGTTTCCGCTTTCGCGGCCGAGGGCATCGCAGCCGCACATAGCAAGAAAGAGGCGCACAACACGCCCAGACGGACTGTGCTCATGACGAAGGACTCCCCTGATTGTTGCACTTCGATCTTACGTCAGACTCACCCACGCGGCGAACTCAAATCTGGCGGTCGATGACGCGCAAATAAACTTGCAAGGTCGCGCGGCACATGGCCTCGCGTGAATAGCGGCGGCGCACATAGGCTTGCCCGCGCGCGCCGAGCGCAGCACGCTCTTCAGGCGAAAGCGCAAGCGCCGCGGCGATTGCATCAGCCAGCGCCTTCGCATCGCCCGGCGGCGTCAGCCAGCCGGTGATTTGGTCTGGCGGATCGGTGATCACCGTTTCGCGCGCGCCACCATGATCGGTTGCGATCACGGGCAGGCCCATCGCCGAAGCTTCGACGATCACGCGGCCGAACGCCTCCGGATCGGTCGAGGCCGAGACGACGAGCGATGAAGCCGCATAAGCCGGCGGCATCTCCTCGATATGCCCGACGATCTTCACTCTGTTATCGAGATCGCCGGCCTTGATCGCGCGCTTCACTTCATCGACATAAGCATCGCGCCCTTGCGCATCGCCTGCGAGCACGGCCATCGCATCGCCGAGCCTGCCTTCGCGTTTGAGCTGCGCGAGCGCTTCGATGAAAACGAGCTGGCCCTTCCATCGCGTGAGGCGCGCGGGGCACAGAATGACCGGCCCGCGATAGCCAGCGAGCCCCCACTTCGTTTTCATCTCGAGCACGCGCTCGAGCGTGATCTTGGCTTTGTCGAATGCGGAGAAATCCGTGCCGCGCGGAATCACCGCGATACGTTTCTTATCGATCTTATAAGCCTTGGCGATTTCAGCGCCGGTGAACTCTGAATTGGCGATCACGATCGCGCCCGCCGCCATCACGCCGTTATATTGCTCCTTGAACCAATTCCCTGCGTTATAGGCGCCGTGATAGGTCGTGACGAACGGGATCTTGGTCGCGCGCGCGGCCAAGAACGCGCTCCAGGCCGGGGCGCGCGAGCGCGCATGGATCACCGAGACATTCCGCTCACGGATGATCTTTTCGAGCTTGCCGGCATTCGAGAGGATCGTTAGCGGGTTCTTCGACGCGACCGGCAGGCGAATGAGCTCGCCGCCCATTGCGGCAAGCTCACCCTCCAGCCGCCCGCCCTCGCTGGCAACGAGAGCCTTGCCTCCTGCGGCAGCGATCGCGCCCGCAATGTCGATTGTCGTGCGCTCGGCGCCGCCCGCATCGAGTGCAGGGATCACTTGGAGAATGGTGAGCATCGGTGAAGAGGACTCGACTCGCGGGGCAGAGCCGCGAATTGATCAGAAGCATGAGCGAAATCCAATTCCTTCCGCTTCCCGGCGGCGAGCGCCTTGCCTACCGCCGTACCCTGGGCAAAGGGCCAAACGTGTTTTGGCTCTCCGGTTTCAAGTCCGACATGAGCGGCACCAAGGCCAGCCATCTCGCGGATTGGGCCCGGACCGAGGCCCGCGGCTTTCTCGCCTTCGATTATTTCGGCCATGGCGCCTCCTCCGGCGATTTCCTTGAGGGAACCATCGGGCGCTGGAAGGCCGACACCCTTGCCGCGTTCGATGACCTCACCGAGGGGCCTCAGGTGCTTGTAGGCTCCTCCATGGGCGGCTGGATCGCGCTCCTTCTTGCCCTTGCCCGCCCCGAAAGCGTTCACGGCCTCGTCCTGGTAGCGCCTGCGCCCGATTTCACCGAGGATCTCATCTTTGAAAGGGCAACCCCCGAGATGCGCGCCGCCTGGGACACGGCAGGGGTTTGGCACCGGCCTTCCGCTTATGGCCAGCCTTATCCCATTACCCGCCGCCTCATCGAAGAAGCGCGAGGGCATCTGCTATTACGCGCGCCTATCGGCGTTCGCGCGCCGGTATACATCCTCCACGGGATGAAGGATGCCGATATCCCTTATAGGCGATCCCTAATGCTCGCCGAAAAGCTTGAATCGGACCGCGTCTTGGTTGAGTTTAGCAAATCGGGCGACCACCGCTTATCGAACTCCAGGGATCTTGAGCGGCTCACTCGAGCGGTCCAAGCGATGGCCGAGGGATAGGGTTAAGTACAAGAGGCTCTAAGATGTGGAAACGTCGAGTGGGTGGCGGTCTTCTTGCTTTCGCGCTCGTGACGGGCGCTGCGATGGCTGCCGACAAGGACAAAAAGAAGGACGAACCGCCTCCTCCGCCCGATCCAACCATGGTCGAATGCACCGTGCCGTTCCGGCCGGCGATCGTGCTCGACGGGCGGACAGCGACTGAAGAGCAAATGCTCGCGCTTGCCAGCCGTGTGAAGCACTATCAGGCGCAGCTTACAAGCTATCGGGCTTGCCTCAATCCGCTGATGAATTCGGCGCGGACCTCAGGCGACAACGCGCGCGATTCCGAAATCGTAAAGCAATATAACGACAGCGTGGCCGCCGAGACCGAAGTCGTGAACGCCTATAATGCGATCCTTGCGAAGCATCGCGCGGCTCAAGGCCTGCCGCCGCTCGACAAATCCACCAAGACGGCAAGGAACGGTTAGGCCACGCTTGTCAGCCTACCGGCAATGCGCTGATGTTCGGCGCATGATCTTGCGTGTGGCTCTGATTGCCTTCTTTGCGTCTCTCGTTGGAGCGGCTGCCATCGCCGCACCCAGTTCCGACGCCGCGCATTATCAACGCTGCGTTCTGCAAGTCGCGCAAAACCCAAGCGCAGCGCTTGAAGCCGCAAAGAGCTGGGAAGCGGAAGACGGCGGCGGACCCGCGGGCCACTGCGAAGCGCTTGCGCTTCTCGCCCTTAAGCGGCCCGCCGACGCCGCGACGCGGCTTGAAGCGCTCGCGATCGCGCCCGGCGACTACGATACAGCCTTGCGCGCCGATCTTTACGCCCAGGCCGGCAATGCCTGGCTTGTCGCCGAAAAGCCCGACAAGGCGATCGATGATTTGAACGCCGCGATCGACCGCGCGCGAAGCACAAGCATCGGCTCCGCAAAGCTTTCGCTCTATTACAGCGACCGGGCCCGGGCGCATCTTTTGCGCGGCGAGCGCGTCGAAGCGCAGGGTGACCTGGATCATTCGATTGCGCTTGCGCCGACGGCGCTGGCACTAACGCTTCATGCACGTGTGCGCCGCGAAGCCAAGGATGGCAAAACCGCAGCGGCGGACTTGAGCCGGGCGCTTTCGCTCGATCCCAATTTCGCGGAAGCCTATTTGGAGCGCGGCCGGCTGAGCGCTGCAAATGGAAACGCGAAGACCGCGCGCGCCGATTTCCTGAAGGCCGCGATGATGGAAAAAGACGGCAACGTCGCCGACGCCGCGCGGCTCGAGATGCAAGCGCTCGATGTAAGGGGCGCGCGTTAGCGTTGAATTGCTTTCCTCCCCCGTTCACGGGGGAGGTGTCGCCGAAGGCGACGG
>JBAQHC010000753.1:0-1766 GCA_049288095.1 Alphaproteobacteria bacterium
GGCCTGACGAGGCATCCTCGCGCGTTGCCTGCAAAAGAATGTGATCGGGCTCGTGTTCACGCAGCACATTGTAGATGAGGTCGGAGGAGAAGGTGACCTGACGGCCGGACTTTTCCTCGCCCGGAAACCGCCGCTCGATTAGCCCCGCAATCACAGCGCACTGCCGGAACGAGCGCTTCAAGAGGGCCGATTCCGCGAGCCACGCATCAAGATCATCGCCCAGCATCTCGACATCGAAGAGCTTGGCCATGTTCAGCCCGCTCATGTCACGTAAGCCCCAAATCTGCAGCGCATATTCATTGGCGACGAAGCCCATCGGGCGCATGCGCAAGCGCTCGAGCCGGCGGGTCAAGAGCATGCCGAGCGTTTGATGCGCAAGCCGCCCCTCGAACGGATAGCAAGTGAGGAAATAACGAGCGCCGCGCGGGAAAGTCTCGATCAGCATTTCGTTTTGCTTGGGCAGGATCGAACGCAGGCGCTGGATCTCCAGCCACTCGCGCACCGGCTCCGGCAATTGTTTCCACTCTCCTGGGGTCGCGATGATGTGGCGCACGCGCTCGGCCAAATAAGTCGAGAGCGGGAATTTGCCGCCGTCATAGCTCGGCACCGTAGCTTCGGTCGCGTTCGAGCGCGTTACCCAAGCCTCGTTGTCGCGCAGGGTTTGGAATTCGAGAATTTGTCCCGCAAACACGAAGGCATCGCCGGGCACCAGCTGCTCGATGAAATATTCTTCCATCTCGCCGAGCACGCGCCCGCCGCGCAGTGCGCCGGCGCCCGGTGAGCCCGCCTTCGCTGGGCGGCCGAGCCGCACACGTATCATCGGCGCTTCGACAATCGTGCCAACATTCAGCCGGTAGCGCTGCGCGACTTGGGGATGCGAGATGCGGAGCTTGCCTTCCGGCGTCGGCGCCAAGCGGCGGAAGCGGTCATAGGTCTTGAGCGCATATCCGCCATTGGCAACGAACTCGACGATACGATCGAAGGTCTCGCGTTCAAGATGCGCATAAGGTGCCGCGCTCGTGACTTCTTTATAAAGCGCGGTGGAATCGAAGGGCGCAGCGCATGCCATGCCGAGCACATGCTGCGCGAGCACATCGAGCGCGCCAAGCCGCGGTGGATCGCCGTCGAGCACGTGATGAAGCACGGCTTCGCGCGCCGCCGTACACTCCAGCACCTCGAAGCGATTGCTGGGCACAAGCAGTGCATGTGAGGGATCGTCCAGCCGGTGGTTGGATCGGCCGATGCGCTGAAGCAAGCGCGAGGCGCCCTTCGGCGCGCCCATTTGAATGACGAGATCGACATCGCCCCAATCGATGCCGAGATCGAGCGTTGAGGTGCAAACCACGGCGCGCAGGCCCCCGCGCGCCATTGCGGCTTCGACCTTGCGCCGCGTCTCGACCGAAAGACTGCCGTGATGAAGCGCGATCGCCAGATTGTCTTCATTGACGCGCCACAGCTCTTGAAACCACAGCTCGGCTTGGCTGCGCGTGTTGACGAACACGAGCGCCGTCTTCGCACGCTTGATGCGCTCATAGACTTCGAGGGCGGCATGGCGTCCCGAATGGCCAGCCCAAGGGATCTCAGCTTCCGAAGCGAGAACTTCGACGGTCGGCACCGCGCCTTTGCTGCCTTCAACCAATTCTGCGAGTTCACCCTCACCCTGCCCTCTCCCTGAAGGGAGAGGGTTTCCGGGATTTGCCTCTCCCTTTAGGGAGAGGTCGGTTCGCGCGAGCGAACCGGGTGAGGGTGTTTGCGCAACCAGAAAC
>JBAQHC010000754.1:0-2014 GCA_049288095.1 Alphaproteobacteria bacterium
GGCAGAGCAATTTCGATTATGTGCTGGTGATGAATGCGGGCGGCATCCCGGACCTTCAAAAGGTCGCGCCGGGCAAGCTCGATGTCATGACTTATGCGGATATTGCAGCGCTCTACCGGGTCAGGCCGCCTGCGCGCACTCAGCCATTGGACGCGACGACATCCACGCGGTCGAGCGGGCCGCCATCATTTGCGCCACCGACAGCCGTCACATCGATCAAGCTGGATGAAACGCCGCGCGCAATGAGATAGCGCCGGATCGCAAGACCACGCTTGAGCGCCATGCGGTGCGCCTCGTGCGAATCATCGCCGCGCATGCCGCCGAACGCCCGCAGCAGGATGCGCTGCTGCTGCACGCCGATTTGGTGCGCCAGCCGATCAAGCTGCGACAGCGAGCCTTGATCGACATCGACGACGTCGTAGCCGTTGGTCCTGAACAGGACTTCGCCCATGGTGCGGGCGCGGCTCCACATGGAAAGCTGGTTTTCGTCGTTGTTCTCGCCGGGCGCGAAATTGACCGGCGATGTCTCCCCATAGTCCGGGGTGAGCATTGCGGTTCGCGTTTCGGGCACGGGCATGACAGCTGGCCGGCGCGTCGCGCCCGTAATGCCGAAGGCGTTTGCCGCACTCTGGTCAGCGCCGGGCTCGGCCCGGTTGTAGAGCGTTGCCGGGCGCTCGAAGGCTGGCGGCACCGAATTGCCGACATCGATCGGCTGATTGCCCGCAAAAGGCGAATAGGCCGGCACGGCGTGGCGGCGCACCAGGCTGAGCGGGGTGAGAATGGGCGCGACACCCGCCGATGCGCTCCTCGCGGGCAGGCGGTCGAGCACTTCATAGTTAACGACAATGCTCTGGCTTGCTTGCGCTGCGCCGAAAGACAAACCGGCGAAGCAAATCGTCGTCGTAAGCAGGCGAATCGCTCTCATGGCACCCTAAAGCCGCGTAGCACCAAACACGTTAACTCGGCCTCGACATAGCAACAAGCAGGCCGCCATCACGACCGCGCTAATGCCAACATCTTCATGAGCTCCGGATGGAGATCGATGTTTGCAGCAATGACTGCAGGGGCATTAATCACGTCGTTTGACGCGGCCTCGTCGGTGACGAGCCCACCTGCTTCGCGTACAAGGAGCGTGCCAGCGGCGATATCCCAGGGCTTTAACCCTCGCTCCCAAAAGCCGTCGAACCGGCCGGCCGCTACATAGGCCAGATCGAGAGAGGCCGCACCAAATCGGCGCACGCCGGCGGTTCTTTTCATGACAGTGGCAAGCTCGGCGAGAAACACATCATGGCCCGCCTTTTCCGCGAATGGGATTCCGGTTGCGAAGATGCATTCGGACAACTTCTTGCGGCCGGCAACGCGCAAGCGCTTATCATTTAACCACGCGCCGCGGCCTTTCTCGGCCCAAAAAAATTCATTGAGAACCGGCGCGTAGACGACACCCGCGACAAGCTGTCCTTCACGCTCGAGCCCGATCGAGATCGCGAATTGCGGCAGCGAGTGAATGAAATTGGTGGTGCCGTCGATCGGATCGATATACCAGCGATGGCTTTTGTCCGGGCCTTCGATGATCCCGCCTTCTTCCATCACGAAGCAATAGCCCGGCCGCGCGCGCTCGAGCTCCTCGCGCAGCATCTTTTCGACTTTGACATCGGCGGCGGTGACGAAATCGGCCGGCCCTTTTTGTGAGACTTGCAAGGCTTCGACCTCGCCGAAATCGCGTAGGAGCGTCTTGCCCGCCTTCATCGCGGCGGCACGCATCACATTGAGGGCAGGGGAACCTTGCGGCGCTTCGCGCGGACGGAAAGCCATAAAACGAACTCGCTTTGATCGGAGCCTTGAGCGGCGCCGAAGAGGTATATCGAACCTGAGAAAGAGCAACGCCTTACCGGCGCGGGCGGACGCTAGCTAAACGCACTGTCGAAGGCGAGCGAATTTTCCCACGCAATTGAATATCTCCCCCTCCCTCTGGGAGGGGCTGGGGAGGGCTGCTCGTGCATTTGGGATTTGAAAA
>JBAQHC010000755.1:0-13010 GCA_049288095.1 Alphaproteobacteria bacterium
CGGCACGATCGAGGATGCGAAGAAGAAGGCCGAGCGCCTCGCCGCCGCGGCTTAGTTACACGAGTCCCCTCTCCCCTTGAGGGAGAGGGTGGCCGAAGGCCGGGAGAGGGGTTGAACCAAAGGCTCTGCTTGTTGCCCCACCCTCTCCCGGATTGCCAACGGCGCGCGATGCTTGCCGGGCAATCCGGCCTCTCCCCTCAAGGGAGAGGCGATAAGAAAGAAGAGAGTTTGAAATGGCAGATGTGAATTTCGAGCTTGTGACGCCTGAGGCACTCCTCTTCTCCGGCCCCGCCGACATGGTGGTGGTGCCGGGCGGGGAAGGCGATTTCGGTGTGCTCGCCGGCCACGCGCCGCTGATGTCGACCGTGCGGCCCGGCTTTGTCGAAATCCACAAAGGCAATTCGGTCGAGCGCGTATTCGTTGCCGGCGGCTTCGCCGACGTGAACCCCGCGGGCCTCACGGTTCTGGCCGAAGAGGCGATGAAGCCCGACGATGTGAACGGCGCCGTTTTCGACCGGCTGATTGCTGCGGCCGAGAAAGACGTTGAGCGGGCTTCGGGCGATGTCGAGTCCGCCAATGCGCGCCAGCGCGTCGCCGACTTGCAACAAATCCGCGCCCAGCTCCACGTTTGACCTTCCTTCAGCCTCCCCCTTGCGGGGAGGCGGGCGCGGCGACCTCGCCGCGCCGGTTGGGGGATCGCCGCATAACCAACCCCCACCCGATCCGTCTTCGCTTCGTCGGATCGACCTCCCCGCAAGGGGGAGGTTGCAATTGCGATGTGGTAGTGATCGGCGGTAATTTTGCTCCATGAAGCCGCATTGGACGCTGGACAGCATTCACTGGGAGAGGTTCGACCGCGCCAAGGTCAACCCGGAGCTGCTGCGCGCGGTGAAGGCAGCCTCCCTCGTCGAGGGCAACGCCTCCGACTACGTCACCTATCTGCGTGAGGTCTTCAAAGGCGACGACGAAACCATCGCCCGCATCGAGCAATGGGGCCGCGAGGAAATTCAACACGGCGATGCGCTCGGCCGCTGGGCCGAACTCGCCGACCCGAGCTTCAGCTTTGCCAAGGCGATGGAAGCCTTTCGCGCGGGCTATAAAGTGCCGCCGCCGAAGGATGGCGGCTCGGTGCGCGGCAGCCGGTCGGGCGAGATGATCTCGCGCTGCGTCGTCGAATCCGGTACGTCCTCCTATTACTCCGCGATGCGCGATGCGACAGACGAGCCGGTGCTCAAGGAGATCGCCGCCAATATCGCCGCCGACGAATTCCGCCACTACAAGCTGTTTTACGAAACCCTCCTCAAGCAGAAGCAGGAACGCGTGCCGTTTTGGAAGCGCTTGCTCGTTGCTGCTTCGCGCGTTTCAGAAGCCGAGGATGATGAGCTCGCTTACGCGTTCTACTGTGGCAACACGCCGGCAGCCGAAATCGGAAAGGCGCCCTATGACCGCAAGCAATCGGCGCACGCCTACACCGATCGCGTCGCGCGCATGTATCGCAAGCACCACATCAAGAAGGCGGCCCAGATGATTGCGCTCGCCGTCGGCGCCTCGCCCCAAGGCTGGCTCGCCAAGCTGGGCTCGTGGCTGGTTTGGACGCGCCTAAAAATGCAAACCCGCGCCAAGGCGGCTTGAACGACGGGGCTGGAATGACTGCAAAAATACGATGGCGGATGCATCCCTATTGGAAGCTGATTTTTGGCGGCCTCCTCGCGATTCACGTGGCCGTCTTTGCCTGGACTGGATCGATAGTGGCGGTGGCAAAGCTCTTTGCAGCCACGATCTTCGCATTGGTTTGGATGTGGGCCATTGGCTTTATCAAGCTCAGGGGACGCCAAAACACCAAGAGCACTCTTGACGAGCGTTACGCTCCACCCCATATCCGCAGTTAACTCTGGAAGTGCGCCTGGCAGATAAGGGAAGCGGGAGAAATCCGTGGATCCGGAGGCCGGAACGACCCAGAAGCCCGCCTGCCGTAGCGCAAATTGTGATCAATTCAAATCGTCATCCCGGACGCGATGCAGCATGCAAATGCTGCTTCGCAGATCCGGGATCTGCCGCGGCCCCACTTAGATCCCGGGTCTGCGCAGCGTCCCCCGGATCAAGTCCGGGGGCTGCAGCGCGCCCGGGATGACAGGAGAGTGGGTCACCTTGATTGAAAGTGGCCTTAAACCGTGTTTTTCTCTTCGCGCTTGATCTTGGCGATCATGCGCGTGGTCGAGGTATCGGGCACGAGGCGAGCGAGATGCAAACGCCCGCCATAGCTCTGCACGAAATCGGCGCCAACCACGGTCTCGGCCGTGTAATCCGAGCCTTTGATTAGCACATCGGGCCGGAACGCCTCGATCAGCCGGATCGGCGTGTCCTCATCGAACAAGACGACCATGTCGACGGTTTGCATCGAGGCAAGCACGACGGCGCGCGCCATCTCCGGATTCTTTGGCCGGCCCTCGCCCTTGAGCCGCTTGGTCGAGGCGTCGGTATTGAGCCCGACGATCAGCCGGTCACATTGCGCACGCGCTTCGTTGAGCAAAGCGACATGCCCGGTGTGAATGAGATCGAACACGCCATTCGTGAAGCCGACTTTGAGGCCCGCGGCGCGCCACTGCTCGACTTGATCGATTGCCGGCGCGACATCCTTGATCTTGAGGCTCGCATCGCGAAGGTCCGTCGCGTGCAAGGCGGCCGTCAGCTCCTGCGGATAGACAACAGCCGTGCCGCGCTTGCCGACGGCGATTCCCGCTGCCTCATTGGCGAGCGCGACGGCATCCTTAAGGCTGAGGCCCGTGGCAAGGCCAAGCGCGAGCGTTGCGATTGTCGTATCCCCCGCGCCTGACGTGTCGAAGACTTCTCCCGCGCGCGAGCTTAAGCTCATCGGCGGAGCGTCGCGTTCGAACAGCATCATACCGTTCTCATCGCGCGTGACTAAAAGCGCATCGACATCGACGTCGGCAAAGACGCGCGCGGCAGCAGTTGCGATCTCGTCCTCGCTCGTACATGGCTCTCCCGTCGCTCGCGCAAGCTCGCGTGCATTGGGCTTGATGATTGTCGCACCGGAATAGCGCCCAAGCCGCATGGACTTGGGATCGACGATCACTGGTTTTCCGGCGGCATTGGCGCGCGCGATGATTTCGCCGAGCACGCGGTCGGTCAGCATGCCCTTTGCGTAATCGGAGACGACCACGATCGCTGCCATTTCGAGCTCGTCCTCATACGCCGCGATCACCTGATCTTCGATGGCTTTGGGGATCGGCTGGCTGATCTCGCGATCGGCGCGCAAGAGCTGCTGGCCGGCGGCGACAAAGCGCATCTTGAGTGTGGTCGCGCGCCCGGGCATCGAGATCAAGTTTGGGATGATTGTGGCATTGTCGCTGAACAAGCGAATGAGCTCGCGCCCCTCCTCGTCATCGCCGACGACACCGATCAGCGAGACCTCGCCGCCAAGCGCAGCGATGTTGCGCGCCACATTGCCCGATGCGCCCGCCATCGATCGCATGCTCGATATTGCAACCACCGGAATCGGCGCCTCCGGCGAGATCCGGTCGACGGCCCCGATCACATAGCGGTCGAGCATCAGGTCGCCGATGCACAGGAGGCGCGCATCGGCAAAGCGCGGCACAAACGGAGCGAGGTAACCAAGCGTGGCCATCGAAATCCTCTACCAGATACGGCCTTTTACCACGACTTTATCGCCTCCCGCGACCACCGGTGGTTGCGTTAACGAGGCCTAAATTCCCCCTCATATACGGTCGTCCAAGGCCAATAGTGGTGAGTTTTGCGTGCAACCGGATAAGGCCCGCTCCAACCCCGATGGGTTGCTGCTCGACTATGCGCGGCGGCTGGAACGCCACCGCCCGGGCCGGCGTGCGCTTTGGTTTCACCTCTCCCGGCTCCAGCGCCAAAACCGCGACCAAGCCGATCTTCAGCTTGCCGCCAAGCAGCTTTCGCCCTTGGCGCAGAAATATCACGGCGAGGTCTTTGTGCTGTCGAACAGCGACATCGTCGCTTGCGTCAAGGATGCCAATCTGAGGGAGATCGAAACCGCGGTGTTCGCGCTGCATTTTACCTTCGCGCGCGATCCCCTGATGAAGCTCGCCGACACCGAGGGCACGCAAGTATTTCTCACCAGCTTCGACATGGTCGATCAATACGACGCGTTCATGTCGCGCGTGACTGCAGTCGCCAATGGCGAGCTTGTTGAGCCCGGCGCGGCCCCGCCCAAGCAGCCTGCAGGCCTCGGCGAAAGGCTGATGCTGTCGCGCGAGGAGTTGAAGCAGCAGGCAGACTCGGATCCGCTTGACGGGCATGTCCTCACGCCGCAAGGCCAGATCGCAATCGACCGGCTCTTGGATCGGCGGCAAATTGCAACCTTCGAATCCGGGCGGGCGCGCGAATGGGGCGCACGCAACACCGTGCGCCTAGAAGCCATCGATGCGTTCGATTCGCTGGCAATGGCGATTGCCCGGCATCGGCTCGAGCCGTCAGATGCGCTTGGCGAAGTCGAGCGCACATTGCTGTCGGCGATCGGCGAGCACATCAAGACGCAAGCCCGGCCCAACCAAATCGTCGCGTTCCGCACCGAAGCGCTGATCAGCCCGGAGTTTCTCTTGTTCGACCGCCACGTGACGGCCGCGAAAGAGGGCAAGCCGCGAATCGCTTTCTGGGCGGAGGAAGTGCGCGATCACTTGGACACCATCAACTATCTGAGATCATTTCTTACAACCCGCGGCTACACGCTCGGCATCACCGGGCTTGACCTTGCGGAGGTCGCGGAGCTCGCGAGCCCCATCGCTAATCTGCGCTTTGTCGAGATCGATCATCCGCGCGAAATCGAGGCCGGCGACGCAGAGCTGATCAAGCGGCTGCTCACGCGCTTTGGGCCCGAGAGTGTCATTCTTTCCGAGATCCAGACGCAAAAAGCTCTGGTGATCGCCCGCCGCGCCGGTGTGCGGCTGCTTTCAGGGCCCATCATCGACGAAGCGCTTTAATCCGCAGCGCGAAGCACGGTCGAAAGAATTAACCGGTCGGCGGCGTGCCGCGCAAATCTTGCCATCGCGGCTTTGCGCCGCGCCGGCGCAAGCTTCACGCACGGGCTTTCGCGCAGGATCGCCCCGCCATAGCGGTCGCTGATAATGAGCCCGCACTCCTCGGGCAACAATTCTTGCGGGAATTCGCGATCGACGGCGAAATAGAACCGGTCGGCGAAGGCGAGATAATCCTGCCATTTGTCGTCCGCTTCGAAATCTGCGCGGCAGGACTTAACCTCGACGATCAAAATCTCATCTCTAAGATCGAGCGCGGCGATGTCGGCTCTTCGGCCGTTCGCAAGCGTCCACTCGAGAATTGGCGATGCGCCAAGATCAACGAGCAGCCGGCAAGTGCCGCGGATAATGTCGAGCGTGCGCTCGGGCCGGATGACGAGAGCAGCTTCGCTCGGGAGTTGTTCAATCTGGCTCATCGATTAATCCTAAGAGCGGGTCCTCCCCTCTCCAAGCGCGATTTGATCTTCTCGCCGCGCACGCGACGCGGGAGCGCGAAGCGCCTGAAGCTGGTTTTCTCTCGTTTCGGAACGCACCCGATGGCCCGTTCTCTGCTACCCCGAAGCGCATTGTGGGATGGCCGAGGTTCCCGTGAAGGCAGGCTGGGGCGGAAATTTGGTCCGCTTTTACGGGACGCGGGCGCCGCTTGATGCGCGAGGGACACGAGCAATCGTGGGGCGGCCCTCGTGCTCGCGGCGCCCGTTCACCACTTGCGCCCTTTGCGCGTAGATCGCTATCGGGCTTCGCCCGAAGATCAAGACAAGCGTGCGCTCTAATTGAATTGATTAGCGCCGCGAATCACCGCACCAAAGATTGCCTCGAGTTTGTCGGCCGCTTCGTCAAGCGGTTGTCCCTGGCGTTCTTGTGAGGAGAATTAAGTAATGCGCCGCATCGCCATTCTGGCACTCGCCGCAAGCCTCGCCCTATCGGGGTGCGCCAGCCTGCATTCCACCGCCGAAGGCGTTTTGAGCGGCGGCCTTATCGGAGCTGGCGTCGGCGCAGCCGCCGTAGCGGTCGCCGGCGGTTCAGTCGCAACGGGAGCAGCTATCGGTGGCGTGGTTGGCGCCGGCGTTGGCGGCTATCTCGGGCACAGGAACGAAAAGAAAGCACCCTCGAACTAACGTGCCCAACAGCTAGTCGGATGCTCCAGATCCCAACTGCTCCCGGAGATAGGTGAATTCGAGCGCCTCGTGCTCGGCGGCTTGGATGAGATCCGCACCCGCCGAGTGTCCGCCCTCGATCTCCTCAAAGTAATAGAGCTTGTGCTTTTGCTCGATCATGCGCGCCGCGAATTTCCGCGCATGGCCAGGATGCACGCGGTCATCGCGCGTCGACGTCCAAATCAGCGGTACCGGATAGTTCACGCTGCGCTTCAAGTTTTGATACGGCGAATACTTCTCGATGTAAGTGCGCTCGCTTGGAATGTCGGGATCACCGTATTCACCCATCCAGCTGGCCCCGGCCAGCAGCTTGTTGTAGCGCAGCATGTCAAGGAGCGGCACTTCAATGACGACTGCGCCGAAAAGATCGGGCCGCTGAGTCATCGCAACGCCCACAAGCAAGCCGCCATTGCTGCCGCCCATAATGCCGACGCCTTTTTGCTTGGCGAACCCGCGCGCAATCAGATCCCCGGCTACGCCTTCGAAATCATCGAACGCGCGCTGGCGATTTTCCTTCAGCGCAGCTTGATGCCATTTCGGCCCGAACTCGCCGCCACCGCGGATATTGGCGTAGGCAAATTGATAGCCCTTCTCGAGCCATAGCTTGCCGGTAACCGCGGAATAAGTCGGCTGAAGCGAAACCTCGAATCCGCCATAACCGTAAAGCAATGTCGGCAGCGGCCCGCTCGCACCCTTCTTACGCACGAGAAAATATGGCACCAGCGTTCCGTCTTTGCTTTTGGCTTGAAGCTGCATCACCTCAAGCCCAGTCGCATCAAAACGCGCCGGCAAAGATTTGAGCGTTTCTGGCTTGCCGCCGGTCTTATCCCAGCTGAGCAGGCTGCGCGGTGTCAGAAAGTCCTCGTAGGTTACGAAGACGCGCTTCTCGAATGGCGATGCCGCAGCGATATCGACGCTGCCCTTATCGCCCACGGCGACCGGCGTGCCGCGCCAGGCCCCGCCCTTCAAATGATAGGACTCGACTTTGCCGATGACGTTGTCGAGCACGCTGAGATAGACCGCATCGCTGGCAACCGCGAGGCCTTGCGCCGCGCGCGTTGCAGTCGGGGTGAACAATAGCTTCGGCTGCGGCGCACCGCCGGCGACCACGGGGGCGAGCGTGAAGGAAACATAGCCGCCCGCGGGGAAGGTTGCGCCGCCGATCGTCCAATCGCTTCGCAGCGAAATGATCAGCTCGCCGGAATAAAAGCCCTGCACATCGCAATCGCGCGGCAGCGGCAAATCGACAGACGTTCCATCTGGTTTCAAGATTGCATATTCGTTCTGAAAGAACGCCGGCGTGCGGTTAAGCAGCGCGATTTTCTCGCCGCCATGCTCGTAAACCGAGCCGGTCGCTGCGACGTAAGTCTTCGGTGATTGATAGATCACCTTCTCGTCTTCGAGCTTCTTGCCGCGATAGAGAAGGCGCACGACGCGCGGATAGCCGGAAGTCGTCTCTTCATCCGGCGTGAGGGCGCGCGCGACGATCAGCGTATCCTTGTCGATCCAGTCCGTGTCTTGTTTGGCTTCGTCGAGCGAGAACCCGCCATCAACGAATGAGCGCGACGGAATATCGAATTCGCGGACATATTTCGCGTCCTTTCCGCCGTCGGACAGATAAATAAGGCAGCGATTGAAATCGGGCGGCAGACAATTCGCGCCCTTATAGACCCAGCTCTTGCCGTCCTTTTTGGCGAGCGCATCGATGTCGAGGATCGTGTCCCATTGAGGCTCGGCCGTGCGATAGCTCTTAAGCGTCGTTCGGCGCCAGATACCTTTGATGTGCTCGTCGTCCTGCCAGAAATTGTAAACATAGCCGCCCCGGAAATTCGGCATCGGGATGCGGTCTTTGGCCGTGAGGATCGCCAGCGCCTGCGCCTTGTTGGTCTCGAAATTCGGGTCCTTGCCGATCGTGGCCATGGTTGCTGCGTTTTGCGCCCTGACCCAATCGAGCGCCTTCTTGCCCTCGACATCCTCGAGCCAGAGATAGGGATCGGCCGCATGGGCGGCGCCTGTTGCCATGAAGAGCCCCAATGTCAAGGTGAACAGAAGCCTGCGCATCAATCTCCCCCCTGTCGCACGCCCCTGGCCAAGACGAGGGGCGGCGCCTTATATACCGCCCCACCATGGGTAGAGCATTCAAGAAGATGCACGGTCTCGGCAATGATTTCGTCGTGATCGATGCGCGCCAAGAGCCGTTTAGGGTGGGCCCTGAGGCCATTCGGGCGCTCGCCGACCGTCGCCGCGGCATCGGCTTTGACCAGCTCATCGTGATCGACCGGCCGCGTGAGGGGGACGATGCTTTTGTGCGCTTCTACAATGCCGACGGCGGCGAGATTTCGGCCTGCGGCAATGGCACGCGCTGCGTCGCGCGCCTCCTCTTCGAGGAGACCGGCAAGCCGCTTGTCAAAATGCGCTCGAATGCCGGGCCGCTGATCGGCAAGTTTGCCGGCGGCGCGGAGGTTTCCGTCGATATGGGCGCGCCGCGCTTTGATTGGAAAGATATCCCGCTCGCCGAGCGTATGGATACGCGCACCCTTGAACTGCAAATCGGCCCGATCGACGACCCGATCTTGAAGCAGCCCTCGGCCGCGAGCATGGGCAACCCGCATTGCATTTTCTGGGTCGACCGCGCCGACGCCTTCGATCTTGAGCAGATCGGGCCGCTGGTCGAAAACCATCCGCTGTTTCCCGAACGCTGCAATGTGAGTCTCGCAGAAATCCGTGCACGGAATAAAATCCGCGTGCGCGTTTGGGAGCGCGGCGTTGGCGTTACCGGCGCTTGCGGCACAGCGGCTTGCGCGGTGCTCGCTGCGGCGGCGCGGCGCAATCTAGCCGACCGGCATGCCGAGATCGAACTTGATGGCGGCACGCTCGATATCGAATGGCGCACCGATGACGACCATATCATCATGACCGGGCCGGCGGTGCTGAGTTTCACCGGCGAGTTCGACCGCGACCTCTATCCGGGGAGCGCGGCATGAGCGTTGTTGAGCAAGACGCACTGCAGATCGTGACCTTCGGCTGCCGGCTCAACACCTACGAATCCGAGGTGATGCGGCGCTTGAGCGAAGAGGCGGGCCTCGAAGGCGCGGTGATCGTGAACACTTGCGCCGTGACGAACGAAGCAACGCGCCAGGCGCGTCAGACAATCCGCAAGATTGCCCGCGAACGGCCCGATGCGAAAATCATCGTCACGGGCTGCGCCGCTCAGATCGAGCCTGAGAGCTTTGCCGCGCTTCCTGGCGTTGCGCGCGTTATCGGCAACCAGGAGAAGCTGGAGGCGAAGACCTGGCGCGAGGCATTTCATCCGCTTACGGAGCAAATTGCCGTCAACGACATCATGTCGGTGAGAGAGACCGCAGCACATTTGATCGATGGCTTCTCCGATCGCGCCCGCGCCTATGTGCAAGTGCAGAACGGCTGCGATCATCGCTGCACGTTTTGCATCATTCCTTATGGCCGCGGGCCTTCGCGCAGCGTGCCGGCTGGCGAAGTCGTCACGCAAATCCGCCGGCTCTCTGAGGCCGGCTACAACGAAGTCGTGCTGACCGGCGTTGATATGACCTCTTGGGGCGGCGATCTTCCGGGCACACCCAGGCTCGGACGGTTGGTGCGCCAAGTCCTCAAGGGAGTTCCCGATCTCGCACGCCTGCGGCTGTCTTCCATTGATCCGGTAGAGATCGATGAGGAGCTTATGGCCCTCATCGAGAGTGAAGAGCGGCTGATGCCGCACTTGCATCTCTCGATCCAGGCCGGCGACAACATGACCCTGAAGCGCATGAAACGCCGCCATTTGCGAGGGCAAGTGATTGCGCTCACCGAGCGCCTGCGCGCGCGCCGACCGGAGATCGTTTTCGGCGCCGATCTCATCGCCGGTTTTCCGACCGAGACCGCCGAAATGTTCGAGAACACGCTTCGGCTGATCGACGAATGTGACATCGCCTTCGCCCACGTCTTTCCGTTTTCGCCCAAGGCCGGAACGCCCGCCGCACGCATGCCGCAAACGCCGCGCGATGTGGTGAAGGCACGGGCGCAGGCGCTACGCGAGCGCGCGGCGAGGCGTTTTCGAGCTCACCTCGAGCGCCAAGTCGGGCGCGAGGTCGAGCTTCTCGTCGAACGTGACAGCTTTGCGCGGGCGCCGAACTTCACACCGGCGCATCTTTCCAATCCGGCTCTGCCGGGAACACTGGTTCGCGCACGCATCACCGGGCATCGAGAAGACTGTCTCCTCGCAGAAGCAATTTCCTAAGAGAGTTCGCGTGGACGCCAGAAACTTCAGCGGAGACGATAAGCGCGCTTGGTGGCCGCTATTTGCGCGCGCCAAGGCGGGGCGCCACGAAAGTCTGATCGGCTGGCTCGATGCGTGGCGCCCGCAACCCCGACCTGCACCGCAGCCGGCGAAGCCGGTCGCGAAAGAGCCTGTCACTTCTAGGCCTAGCGCTCCTCGACCCGCGCCTCTAAAGCCGGCCGTTGTCGAGGCGCCGAGCGCCGCCCCGCCCGAAATCGAGCAGCCACGCATCGAGGCGCGTGTCGCCGCACCCGCAGAGCCAATTCAAGTACAAGCGCCGCCTGCGGCAGCAGCGGCAGCACCGGTTCCCAAAGAGAGTCTATTCGCTCGGCTGAAGCGAGGCCTAACGCGCTCGGCGGAATCCTTGACCGGTGGCATCGCCTCGATCTTTCAAGGCAAGAAGATCGACGAAGGCCAGATCCAAGAGCTCGAAGATCTTCTTATCACCGCCGATCTCGGCGTTCCGACCGCGGAGCGTATCGTGGGATCGCTGCGTGCAACCAAGGTCGAGGGCGGCGCGACGCTTGAAGAATTCAGATCATTGCTTGCAAGCGAAGTCGAAAAGGTGCTGAAACCCGCGCAAGCCGCATTCGAAACGAACGACGTACACAAACCGCATGTCGTGCTCGTCGTCGGCGTCAACGGCACAGGCAAGACCACGACCATCGGCAAGCTCGCTAACCAGCTCAAATCACAAGGCAAGAGCGTAATGATCGTTGCCGGCGACACATTTCGTGCCGCCGCCATCGATCAACTCAAGATTTGGGGCGAGCGCACGAACAGCCCCGTGATCGCGAAAGAGGTGGGCGCCGACGCCGCCGGGCTTGCCTTTGAAGCGCTTGAAAAAGCTAGAGCCGAGAACATCGATGTCCTGCTCATCGACACGGCCGGCCGGTTGCAGAACAAAGCCGGGCTGATGGCCGAGCTCGAAAAGATCAATCGCGTAATCAAGAAGCTTGATCCGACTGCGCCGCATTCAGTGATCCAAGTGCTGGATGCGACAACTGGCCAGAACGCCATCGCCCAAGTCGAGGCATTTCAAAAGACGGCGGGCGTCACCGGCCTCATTATGACCAAGCTCGACGGCACCGCTCGCGGCGGTATTCTCGTGCCGCTCACCGAAAAATTCGGCTTGCCGATCCATGCAATCGGCGTCGGCGAAGCGGTAGATGATCTGCAGCCTTTCGATGCGAAACTGTTTGCGCGTGCGCTCGCCGGGCTTGAGGACGTTGCGTAAGGGAGTGAGGAAGAATGACTCGCAAAGAGTCGCCGTCGCTTAAAACCTATCTCGACCTCGGTCCGGTCATTCTTTTCTTTGTCAGCTATTTCGTTGCCGGCAAAGTTTATCCGGCGCCGCACGGGCACCCGTCTATGCCTGCAATCATGTGGGCGACTGGCATCTTCATGGTGGCAACACTCGCCTCACTCATTGCGAGTTACTTGATCGAGAAGAAGCTTCATCCCGTGCCAATGATCACGGCGCTTGCCGTGCTCGTGTTCGGCGGGCTCACCATCGCTTTGCACGATGATCGCTTCATCAAGATCAAGCCGACGATCATCTACATCTTGTTTGCGGTAATCCTTCTTGCTGGCGCGGCTTTGCGCAAGCCCTTCATCAAACACATTTTTCAGGGACAGCTGCATCTGACTGATCAAGGCTGGCAGGCCCTGACGCTACGCTTTGGACTCTTCTTCATCGTCGCTGCCGTTCTGAACGAAGTGGTTTGGCGCAACTTCTCGTTCGATTTCTGGATCACCTACAAGGTCTGGGGCATGACGGCCCTGACGTTTGTTTTCACCGCATGGCAAATGATGTTCGTGAGCCGCTACCACATCAAGCCTGAGGCACCCCTAAACTCAGTAGAGACAGACAAGATAACTCAACAATCGATGTCAAAGACACCAGAGGGATAAGATACGCCTACGGACGGCTATCATCCGCACGCCCCCTATTCTATCGCGCGTTGGCTCCAATAGGGCCCATCATCGTCCCCGTTGCAGCGGCGAGATGCGCATCTATTACATGCCGAAGAGACTCGACTCCTGCCCCTGAAATATGGTGTATCCGGAGGACCGCACCTATCCAATTACCGGAGCTTTAGGGATTTCGAGAGCCGCACATGAATGCGCGGCCGTGGGGCACGGATAAAGAACCTTAGAGGAACCAATGGCAAAAGGCTTCAATCTCGACAATTCGCCCGCGCATCTTTTGCGCCGCGCTACGCAATATGCCAACGACATCTATGCGAGCGAAGTCGGCGAAGATGCACTGACCGCACGCCAGTTTGCCGTGCTGCTGACCGTCGAGGAACATGATGGCTTGAGCCAGACCGATCTCGTCAACATGACTGGCATTGATCGCTCGACACTTGCCGACATGATCAGCCGCATGCTCAAGAAGGAGCTCTTGCGCCGCCGGCGCACCGATGACGATGCGCGCGCCAATTCGGTTTCGATCACGACCTCCGGCAAGCGCGCGCTCGCAACGGTCTTGAGCCGCGTGAAGAAGGCGGAAGACAAGGT
>JBAQHC010000756.1:0-3910 GCA_049288095.1 Alphaproteobacteria bacterium
GGATAGGTCAGGCGGGCTCTGATGCGGATTTATCATTGGCGCGAATGTGGGTGTCTTGCCGATTGATTGCAACCTGAACCCGCGCAAGAGACGTCTCGTTAATGGCCGTTAAAGCTTGTCGCCCTAAGCTTGGGCTCCGCGCGAAAGCCACATCGCACGAGAATCGGCCGATGCTAAACAAGATGATGGCAATGCTGACCGGACCCAAGATCCGGCCTGAGGACCTGACGTTCGAGCAGGCGCGCGAAATCTTGGACCGCGCCTCGGACGAGGCCAAGCGCGAGCTTGCCCGCGTCGCCAAGGCGCCGGAAATTCTCGCGTACCTTTCGAAGGATTTGCAGGGCGACATTCGCGCTCTTGTCGCCGGCAACACATCGACGCCGCGTGAGATCGATCTTGATCTTGCAGATGACGTGCTGGATGAGGTGCGTGTGCAGCTCGCCCGCAAGATCTCGCGCCTTCTGCCCGGCCTCAGCAACAGGGAGCAGACGCGCATCAGAGAGCTGACGATCAAAGTGATCGAAAGGCTTGCGGCGGATAGCTTGCCGCGCGTTCGCCAGATCGTCGCGGAAGAGATCAAGAAGTCGGGCGATGTCCCGAAGGCGATCGTCCTCGATCTAGCGAAGGACGCCGAGATCGTCGTTGCCGCGCCGGTGCTCGAATATTCCCCGCTGCTTTCCGATGACGATCTCCTGGAGATCATTGCGACGAGCGAGGTCGAGGGTGTGCTCGCATCGATCGCCAAGCGCGATCCCTTGACGGACAATGTATCGGAGGCTGTGGTCGCAACGCTCGATATCCCGGCGGTGACGGCGCTTCTTGCCAATCAAAACGCGCAAATCAGGGCCGAGACGCTTGACAGGATCGTCGAGCATGCGAAAAACGTCGATGAATGGCATAAGCCACTTGTGTTCCGGCCTGAATTGTCGATTCGGGCGATCAGGCGCATTGCCGGTTTTGCAGCGTCATCGCTTCTCGAGGTCTTGAGCGAAAAGCACAATCTCGACGACGAGACGCGCCGCATGCTCAAGGCCAAGGTGAGCGAGCGCCTGCAAAAGGACGACAGGTCACGCGCCGAGGAACCGAAGGAGCAAATCTGGAACGCCGTTTCGGCAGCGATGCAAAACGGTACGCTCGATGATGAGTATGTATCGAATGCGATCAAGGCGGATGACCGCCTGCGCGTTGTGCTTTCGCTGGTTGCGCTTGGCCGCGTACCGGAAGCAACCGTCGAGCGGATTCTCAAATCAGGCAGCGCGCAAATAATCACGGCTCTGGCCTGGCATTGCAATCTTCAGATGCGCACGGCGTTCGAACTGCAGAAATCGATTGCCAAGATCGCGCCGAAAGCGCTCTTGCCGGCGCGCAATGGCGTCGATTTTCCGCTGAGCCGGGAGCAGATGATCAGCCAGCTCGAGCTCATGGGCGTCGAGCACAAGCAGGCTTAGCGCGGCTTGTATTACTCGTCATCCCGTGCGCACTGCAGCGCGGAGCGATGCGGTGCTGACACGGGATCCAGGTCTGTTGCGTCGGATGGATCCCGGATCTGCGAAGCAGCACTTCGTGCCGCATCGCGTCCGGGATGACAATGAAAGCCTAGCTGCCCGGGTGGTCCGAGGATTTGTCCTCGGTGAAGGAAAAGCTCAAGAACGACTTCCCGCCGGTTCCGACCTTGGCGAAGTCGAGCGGAATAAGCCCCTGATCATCGCAGGAATCGGGCTTTGTCGAGATCGAAAAGCTCACATCATTCGTACACAGACGATTATCGCCGCGCCAATAGAGCTTCTTCTCGGCGGCATCGACCGTCTCGCCATAGACATAGACGTAGTCCTTCGAGAGCGGCTCGATCGCGGGTTTGACGCACGCGCTCGGTTGAATCTCGAACCATCCCTTGGTGTTGACCGTCGCGGCATCGATCGGCACACCGACTGCGGCCCACACCGCATATTTCGTCGAGTTGCAGAGCTGAAGCCCATGGTTCTTCGCTTGCTCCTGGGAGTTCTGCACGAGCGCACGCATGAGCTCGACCGAAGGCTGCTCAGGCACTTCGATCGAATTCTGGCGCTTGAATCGCTCAATCGCGTTCACAGTCGAGCGGCCGAGATACCCGTCCATTTGATCGCGCGGCAAGAGACCGAGATCGACGAGCAATCTTTGCGTGCCAAGAATTTGCGCCTTAGGCAAATCGAGCTGGTTAGGCTCAGTGAATGTGGTCGTCCAATTCTTGGCGTGGCCGACTTCAACGGCGTTGAAATATGCATCGCCATAGCCGCGCTTTTCGCACTCGCTCGAGCCGGATATCTCGAAATCATTGTCAGCGACGCAGAATTGTTCATCGCCCGCCCAGTCATGCATAGGCGCGCCGGTATTGGAGATGATCGTGCGTCCGTGAATGTAATAGGTGCCTTGGTTGAGCGGCTTGTCGATCACCGGCCGGCAGAACCCCGGATAGACGATGAACCAGCCCGCGGATTGATAATCGCTGTCGCCCTTGTAGGCGATCGCGGCGCGGATCACATAGCTCGTCTCATTGCACAGGTCGTATTCCGCATGAGCCTTGGTGGCCGAAACCACATTGGCCGCGAAAACGAGCGCGAACAGCCCGCAGCCAGGCACGCAAAGCGCCATCAGCTTGTGAATGAGGCTGCGCATACCAACGCTTGCGCTCACGCCCTTGGCCTCCAGCTTCCCCGAGCCCGAAATCCCCCCGGCGGCTGGGGGAGACTATCGCCGAGCCCGTTACCGTTCAATGACGCCTGCGCCGCCCTAGTCGCGCTCGATCAGTGTGCCGATGCCCTGGTCGGTAAAAAGCTCCAGAAGCACGGCATGCGGGACACGCCCATCGAGGATCACGGCCGCCTCAACCCCACCCTCGATGGCCGCTATGCAGGTCTCGATCTTGGGGATCATGCCCCCGGTCGCGACGCCCTCGGCGATCAAGGCCTTGGCCTCGCTGACCGTAAGACGCGTGAGGCACTTCTTGTCGCGGCCGAACACACCGGGCACATCGGTCAGAAGCAGGAAGCGGCACGCCTTGATCGCACCAGCAATCGCGCCGGCCGCCGTATCGGCATTGATGTTGTAGGTGTGCCCATCGGGCCCCGCCCCCGTCGGCGCAACCACGGGAATAATGTCGGATTTGATGATGACATCGAGCACATGCGGGTCGATCTTATCCGGCTCGCCGACATAGCCGAGATCGACGACGCTCTCGATGTTCGAATCCGGATCGCGCCGCGAGCGCGTTACCTTGCGTGCGGTGATGAGGCGGCCATCCTTGCCCGAAAGGCCAACGGCAGTTCCGCCTTGCTCGTTGATGAGCGCGACAAGCTCTTTGTTGATCGATCCGGCAAGCACCATCTCCACCACATCGACAGTCTGATCGTCGGTGACCCTGAGGCCATCGACAAAATTGCTCTCGATATTGAGGCGCTTGAGCATTGCGCCGATCTGCGGTCCGCCGCCATGAACGACAACGGGGTTCACGCCGACTTGCTTCAAGAGCACCATGTCGCGCGCGAACATTTGGCCGAGCTTGGCATCGCCCATGGCGTGCCCGCCATATTTGACGACGACGGTGCGCTTGTCGTAGCGGCGGATATAGGGCAGCGCCTCCGATAACGCCTCGGCATTCCGTGCAAAGTCTTCCGGCGTCTTGCCAGTCATCCTCTACCTCGCGCAACGGCGCGCCCCTTATAGCCAAGCTCGAGGACATCGATAAGGGCCGCAATCTCGGCGCGCAACTCGCTCAATCCTTCGCCTGAAACGCTTGATGTCGAGATGAGGCGCGGGTGGGCCGCGACATGGGTTTTGAGCGCGGCGGCGGTTGATTCGCGCATCCGCTCAAGCTCGGCGGCTTTCGGCTTGTCGGTCTTGGTCAATACAATTTGGTAGCTAACCGCGCTTTCAT
>JBAQHC010000757.1:0-11654 GCA_049288095.1 Alphaproteobacteria bacterium
AAAATCGACTGCACGACGGAAAGCGTCGTGCGTTCACCGACAGACTCGGCGGTGCCGGTCACCTTGAAGCCTTGAAAGCAGCCAATCATCGCAATGACAAACGCGAATACCGGCGTCTTGACCATACCGACATTGAATTGCGCCGTGTCGGTCGCTTGAAGCAGGCGGTTCGTGAATGACGAGGGCGTAATGCCGAGCGTTGCCCAATCGACGAGCGCGCCGCCGACAAGCCCCGACATATTGGCGATGAAGGTCAGAAGCGGCAGCGAAACGATGAGCGCCAGTACGCGCGGCACAACCAAGATCTCGATAGGATCGAGCGCGAGCGAGCGCATCGCATCAATCTCTTCATGCGACTTCATTGCGCCGATCTCGGCCGTGAATGCGCTGCCCGAGCGGCCGGCGACCATGATCGAGGCGAGCAGCACGCCGAACTCGCGCAAAAAGGCGAAAGACAAAAAATCAACCGCGAAAATCTGGCCGCCATAGTCTTTCAATATGTCGCCGGACATGAACGACATCACGGCGCCGATGAGAAAGCTCATGAGCGCGATGATTGGCACCGCGTTGAATCCCGCCGCCTCGATATTGCGCACCGTGGCGTTGATGCGCAGCCGCCGCCGGCCGGAGAGCACGCGCGCCAGCACATCGACGATTAGGCCTGAAAAGCCGAGCATCTCCCAACCGGAGCGGATGCCCTGCTCGAAATTGCTGCCTATGCGCGCAAGCACTTCAAGGAGAAGCATCTCGCGGCCAGGTTCTTCGAGCGGGCTCGGCTCGTGTTTTGTGACCGCTTCCAAGAGCACGTGCTGGTTGTCGCTCGCGCCCTCAATTGGCAGCGATGTGCCCTGGCGGCCAAGCGAAGCCGCCGTGCGGTGCAATAGCCAGGCGCCGGCCGTGTCGAGACGCGTCACATCTGAGATGTCGATGCTCGCAAACTCGCCGCCGCGCGCACCCAGCGCGCGCGCCTGTACATCGACGCCCTTGAGCTTGCCGACGGTCCAATCCCCGGATGCGGAGAGCACACGCGCAGTGCCGCTTCCACCAACCTCGAGGCGGGCGGCCTCACTCTCTTTGGGTGCACCCTCGGCTGCCACGAATTTGCCGTCCGTCCTCGTTAGTTAATACACGCCAACGCTTGCTCCGGCCCGCACTTTGCTTTCCCTGACAGTTTGGCGGCTCGAAGGGTAGAGTTGTGTTAACGTCAATAGAATGCTCACGGGCGGCAAGCGCTCGCGCATTTGGGTCATTTGTACGGGTAATAGTCGGGGTTTAGGGGAAGACTATGGTCGCTTTTGCGCGCCGTGGCGCGGCGGTCCTAGCCGTGGCCATCGCCATTCTGGCACCCGCCCTCCTGTTTTACGCGCCCTTGCGGCCGGTGGCGGCGTGGCGCGAGTCCGTTTTCGGAACACTTACCGAGCTCTTAAGCCCGTTTGTCCGCGTTCAAGCTGATATTCCTGTGCGGCTAGTCGCCATCGACGACGAGACGATCAAGCGCGCAGGCGCCTGGCCCTGGCCGAATGAAAAGCTGAGCGATCTGATCGATCACATTCAAAGCGATCATCCCCGTGCCGTACTGGTTGACAGCACGGCACAGAATGCCGAGGCGCAGCAACTGACGCCGGCTGATACGCACTTCGATCAAGCGCTTCAAGGCAGCCCCGCTGTGCTCAAAGCGGGTGCCGCCGAACCAACCGCCAAGCCGGCGCGCACGCTTCCATTGCTGACGGTCGTGAACGGGGCTTTGGTTCCCGCCCCTGCGACCGCTGACGCCATGACTGCTGCGCACATTTCGAGCCTGCACATTGTCGGCAGCGCGCGGCGCCGTCTCTTGGCGAGTGTTCCGCCAGGCGTGCGAGCTCTCGCACCGGCCAGCGATCAACGCAGCAATTGGGCATGGGCGACGGCGCCAAACGGTTCGTTGCGGCTCCTGATGCCCGATGCGCGCACGGGCCTCGAAACGGTTTCTGCTTGGCGCATCCTCGACGGCGGCCGGGCGGCCAACACTGATCTGAAGGGTGCTGTCGTACTCGTGCGGCGCGTGGCGGATGCAAACGCCACATCGCCGGCATGGCGCGAGGCTCAAGGCGTGGCGCAGCTGTTGAACGGCATGACGCCCTCGCGAACCGATTGGGCATTGATCGCCGAAGCCGTCGCCGCGGCCCTCGCCGGCGGCATTGTCAGCCTACTGATGATTCATGGACGCATCCGCCAAGCGCTCGAAACTAGTATCGGATTCATTCTCGTCTTCGGCGTCATTTCAATTACCTTCTTTGCTCTGGAGCTCAAGCTCATCGATCCGGCAACGCCGTCGCTGTTCATTCTTGGCTCGCTCGTCTCATCGGCGCTTTTGTTCGCTCTACGCCGATCGCTGGGCGCGGATGCCGCCGCCCCGCCCGCGCGCCGTAACGCTGATGCCGATCTTCTCGGCGTCGAGCGCCGCGAAGTCACGGCGCTTGTCTGCGAGATCAGGGATCTTGCCGCGCTCACTGAGACCTATCGCGACAGCCCAATTGCCATGACAAGGCTCGTCGGCAAGCTTTTGGGCACCGCCGCCGAGATAGTGCGCGCGCATCGCGGCACGATCGAGAATATCGGCCCGGCGCGCCTTTATGCCGTGTTCAACGCGCCCGGCAAGGACGCAAAGCATGCCGAGAAGGCCGCCGAAGCCGCGCTCGCAATCATGAGCCGCCTCGACCCGCTCAATGATGCGCTCGAGAAGGCGCTGGCGCCAACAGGCATACCCTTCACGCCCATCAATTTCTCGATCGGTATCGATACCGGCGAAGCCGTCGTCGGCGATATCGGCTTCAAGTCGAAGCGCGAGTTTGCCGCCTTCGGTCCGGCGCTCGACGGCGCGGCAGCGCTCGCGAGCCTCTCGAAGACTTATGGTCCCGCGATTCTCGTTGGCGACAAGACCGAGGAGCTCATCAATCGCAATTTCGCGCTGCTCGAGCTTGATATCCGAGAAGTCGCAAACGGCAATACGCGCTCCTTCTTCGCGCTGCTCGGCAATCCGGTGCTGCGCGCAAACCCGCGCTTCAAGGCGCTGCAGGAAGGCTTCCGCGCCTTTTACGCCGCCTATCGCAAGGGCAATTGGGATCAATCCGCTCAACTCCTCGAGCAATGCGCAAAGCTTTCGGGCGTCTCGCCGCGGCTTATCTCGCTCTACGACCAACGCATCGAATTCCTCAAGACGTGGCAATCTTCGCGCGATTGGAGCGGCGTTTTGCGGCTGCCGTTCGAATAGCTTTCAACTCGTTTCAAATTTTTCTCGAGCTGTGCGTTTGTCTTTAAGCGCACGTTAGCCGCTCCACCCTAGCCTTCAATCGGAGACCTCAAATGAGGGCCGAGAACTCTCGGCGGCTAGAAATGCTTAGCGTTGGAGATCAATTGCGGCGCAGTGCGGCAGCATTGCTCCTTGTGCTGATGTTCGGCCTCGTGCCACGGCATGAAGCTTGCGCCGGTACGCTGGATGAGGAAGTTGCGGATCCCGCTCAGGCGCTCGAATTCGTCGACGGCCTTGCAACTCAGGCCTATCAAGCCATGACCGACCAGACCCTCGGCGCCAAGGAGCGCGAGGCCCGCGCACATTCGCTTATCGAGCACGGTTTCAATGTCCGCTATATGTCGCTCCTAGTGCTCGGCCCTTATGCGCGCGATTTCGACGACAAGATGCTTGAAGACTACGAGGCCAAGTTCGGCGACTTTCTCTCCGGCAAGTATGGAGCGCTTGTGGAGAACTACGGAGTTGTGCGGTTTCGTGCGATCAACGCGGAGCAGGTCGGCCGCCGTGACGCCCTGGTGCACCTGATGATCTACCGCAAGGGCGATACGGTCGACACCGAATGGCGGGTGCGCATGTTCGAGGGCGAGCCGCGCATCATCGATGTCGAGGTCTCTGGCCTCAGCCTCACCCAAAGCGAGCGAGCGGATTTTGCCGCGCTCATCAAGCAGTCGGGCTTCAAGGGCCTCTTTGACGCGCTGAGCTCTTACGTGGCGAACAAGCCCGTGTGATCTCAGCATCGGTGCCGCTGGACGAGCGCTGCTGCTCGTGTAGATTTGCGCCCGCCCTTCTTTGCCGGACGTCTAAGTGTTCAATAAAGCGCGCAAGCTCGAGGTCGTGCAGGAAGCTTGGCCGATCGCCGGAAGCTTTACTATTTCGCGCGGCTCCAAGACGCTCGCCGAAGTCGTCGTTGCGCGAATTACCAAGGGCAATGTGACCGGCCGTGGCGAATGCGTTCCTTACGCGCGCAATCACGAGACCATCGAACGTGTCGTGAGCCTCATCAACTCCGTCCGGCGGAAGGTTGAAGCCGGTTGCTCCTCGGACGAGCTGCAAAGCCTCCTTCCCGCCGGCGCCGCGCGCAACGCGCTCGACTGCGCGCTCATCGATCTTGAGGCCAAGCTCGCCGGAGTGCCGGCGCGTATGCTCTTCGGTTTGCCCGAAGCGCGCCCTGCCATCACAGCTTTCACGATCAGTCTCGGTACGCCGGAGCAGATGGCAGCGGCTGCCAAGCTCAACCGGTACCGGCCTCTGCTCAAAGTGAAACTTGGCGGCCTGGGTGATGATACGCGCATCGCCGCCGTGCACGCCGCCGCACCCGAAGCCGAGCTCATCGTCGATGCCAATGAAGCCTGGAGCGAAACCCTGCTTGTGCCGCTGACGGCAGCGTGCCTCGCGGCAAATGTGAAACTGATCGAGCAGCCGCTGCCTGAAGACAATGACGAAGCATTGCGCAGTTTCGTTTCGCCAGTGCCGTTTTGCGCCGACGAATCCTGCCGTGATCGCGCTTCGCTCGACGCGCTTAAGGGCAAATATCAATTCGTCAACGTGAAGCTCGACAAAGCCGGCGGCATCACCGAAGCGGTGGCGCTTGCGCGCGCGGCGAAAGCGCAAGGCTTTGGAATCATGCTCGGCTGCATGGTCGCCACCTCGCTTGCGATGGCGCCGATCGCAATGCTTGCGCCGCTTGCCGATTTCATCGATCTCGATGGCCCGCTTTTGCTAGCGAAAGATCGACCCAATGGACTTGTCTATGATGGCGCACTCGTGCATCAAGCCGAAAGCGCATTGTGGGGCTGACAATGACGAAGAGCGCACTCGTTCTCGCGGCAGGCATCTTGGGCGCAGTTGGAATTGCCGCGCGCGCCTTCGAGGCACACGGCCTCATGATGCTGCCGGATATTTCTCAGCCGCGCATGACCGACTTCGCATCAGGTACTGAGATGATCCTGATACATGCGCTCGCAATGCTGACGTTGGCGGGCGTTGCGGACTATGTGCCGCGCGTTGCGCGTTACGCCGGCATATTGTTCACGCTGGGCGTTATGCTCTTTGCCGGCCCCCTGCTTCACTACGGTTTGACCGGCGTGCGCAGCATCATGATGTTGACGCCCGTCGGCGGCGTATCACTTATTCTTGGCTGGCTTCTCATTGCGGTTGGCGGCGCGCTCCGCCTCTTACGCAAGCCCGCGCTTTGACGAACGCAGGCGACGGGCCCATATTCTCATCATGAAAATTCTGGTAGCAGGTGCAGGCATCTCCGGGCTCGGTGCAGCCCTTGAGCTTGCGCGGCGTGACCGCGAAATCGTGCTCTATGATCGCGACGCCGCGCCTCCTGAAGGATCAGCCGACGACCTCTTCGAGAGTTGGCACAGGCCCGGCGCAACACAGCTTCGCCACAGCCATGTCTTTCTCGCGCGCCTTTACACTCTCATCCGAGATCGGCATCCGAAATTGCTCGCCCGCCTTTTGGCAGCGGGAGCGCGCGAGCTGAAGTTTCATGATTCATTGCCGTCGTCATTGCGCCCGCATTACCGGCCGCGCAAGGGCGATAGCGATCTTACAATCCTCTCCTGCCGCCGCACGACCTTTGAATCGGTGATGCGCGCACATGTCGAGACGCTTCCCAATGTCCAGCTGATCACCGATGCGCGCATTCGCGGCATCGAGCTCGATCGTAGCAACGTCATTCCCGTAGCATCGGGCCTTGTAGTGGAAAGCCAAGGCAAGAAGCGAACAGTTCCGGGCGATATCATCGTTGATGCGAGCGGGAGAAACACACCATTTCCCGATTGGCTCGCCGAAGCCGGCATTGATGTTCCCGCTGAAAGATCGCCGGCTGGCATCATCTACTATACACGGCACTACAAGCTGCTGTCCGGTCAAAGCGAGCCTCAGCGCTCAGCCTGGCTATCGCCCGGCGCCGGCGATCTCGGCTACATCAAATACGGCGTCTTCCCTGCCGACGACGGGCATTTTTCGATCACTTTGTCGGTCGCCGAAGTCGAGAGCGACATTCGCAAGGAAATCATGCGCGGCGAAGTATTCGATCGCATTTGCGCGACGTTTCCGGGCGTAATGCGATGGACGGATCCCGAGCGCGCCCAGCCGGTGAGCAAAGTCTATGCAATGGGCAATCTCGAAAGTCTGTGGCGCGATTGGGCGCCGAAGGGGAAGCCCGTTCTGCTCGGCTTGTTCGCAATCGGCGATGCGTCGATCAGAACCAATCCGCTTTATGGCCGCGGTTGCTCGACCGGATTTCTTCAAGCGCATATTCTCGCAAAGGTGCTGCGCAAGACGAGCGATCCCATTGCGCGCGCCAAGCTGTTCGCATCGGAGACCCACCGAGAGTTGCGCAGCTTCTATGATTCGATGGTTCGCCAGGACGACACAGCGATAAAGCTTGCTGCGCAAATGCGTGACGGCGAGCACCAAGCAATCCTCGGATCGGGGCTTGGCCGCTCGATCGCAGAGCACGGTGTTGTGCCCGCCATTCGCCGCGATGAGCGCGTTTTGCGTTCGCTCTTGCGCAGCCTCTACATGTTGCAAGGGCCGGAGGATTGGATTACCCAGCCGCGCGTCATGTCCGACATCATGCGCATGTGGGCAACGCCACGCCCGCTCAAAGCGAAATATTATCCTGGGCAATTGGGGCCCGCGCGGAGCGAAATGCTCGCTTTTGTCAAGGCCAATTTCGCGGCGTAAATACGCTCGAGGTGTTACGGCAGTAACTCCTAATCGTTACGCACAAACAAAGAACTAAGCACGCACGTGCGCGGGCGCGCCTGTGGATTTCTCTTGCAGTGCAATTATGAAGGGTTTACGACAATAGCCGTAGGGTTCGTCTCGGTAATGTCCAGCCGAGCGTTGGGTTCAATAAATCACAGAAGTCATAGCAAACGCCGGCATCGCTGGCGCTGTTTACATATTCTGTTGCCAATGTCGTCGGTCCAATATCGTAGCGAAAGTCCTTATGTGCCACGCCCGATCGAACGGGCGGAGGAGCGCGCTCACACATCTCTTGCGATTGATCATGGCGCATTACGCGTATTGATTGTTGCCTCGCCGCAGCGCGTCGCCCAAGGCGAGAGCCAGATTGTCGCACTAGCGAATGCGCTCTGCGACAGCGCGCATATTGTCGACTTGATCGATGAGAAACGCGCGCCAAAACTCGATGGCCGGATTCGCCTCATCAGACTACAGGAAACCGTGCGCATCGGCCGCCCGCAAAGGTTTGGTGATCTGCTGAAGGCGCTCTCCGCGCGCGCCCGGGCTGAGCGGCAGGTCTCCGATTGCCTTGCACATATCGTCAGCCAGCGGGCCACCGATTATGACCTTGTGATTGACGATCAGACGCTGCTCGATGAGGTGTTCGCGTTCAAGTCGCGCGGGGTCAAGGTTTTCAGCCTCATTACCAAGCCCCACGCGATCGAAAGATCATCGCGCAAAACGATCCGCGCGCTCGATGGCGTGCTCGTGCCCTCGCAGGGCATTGCGGAGGAAGTTATTCGCGACCTCAAGGCGCCGCGCACGCTCGTTGAGATCCTTGACAGCCAGCGCCGCGCTTCGACGATCGCTCGCCTCTACGCTCGCACCGCACGGCGCAGCTGATCAGATACCCTCGCCGTCGACAAGCCGCGGCTCATGGATGCCGCACTCGTCCTTGTCGGTGCCAGCCCAACGGCCCGCGCGATATTCCGCCGCGCTTGCGACTCTCTCGGTGCATGGAAAGCAGCCGATCGACAAATATCCATCCTTCACCAACGGATGACGCGGCAAATCGTGCTCGTCCATATAGGCGTTCAACTGATCGAGCGACCAATCCGCGAGCGGATTGATCTTGATGCGGCCTTCGTTGACCTCGATCATCTCCATCGCGGCGCGCGATTTGGTTTGGAAACGCTTGCGCCCCGACACCTCAGCCTTGAAGCCTTCAAGCGCGCGGCGGAGCGGCAGCACTTTGCGGAAATGGCAGCACGCATCGTGATTGAGCCGCCAGAGATTGCCGTTGGGATCGAGCGTCTTCTCATCGTCCGGGTGCGGATGAATTGAGCGGACGTCCGTGAGACCGAGCACTTCCTGCAGCCTGTCGCGGTAACGCAATGTCTCACCGAACAGCTTGCCAGTGTTGAGGAAGATGACCGGCGTGCCTGGGTCGATTTCGCTCAACATTTGGAGGAGCACGACGGCTTCCGACCCAAAGGAGGAGACGACAGCGATCTCACTCGGATACTCGTGGCGGATGAAGCCCTCGAGCAACTCTTGGGCTGCTGCATCCTTGTAACGCGCGCGCAAATCGGCCAAGCGGCTGGCGAGCCGCTGCTCTGCGGTCGGCATATCTCTCTGCAGGGCTCCGAGCACGCTCATGACAGCCACCCGCGTTCGTTCATCGCCGCTTCCGTGCGCGCGGTAAGCTCCGAGCCGCTAACGCCGCTATCGCGCCAGACTTTGCGCCAGCCGGCGATTTCAGCAACGCGGCGAACCCAGCTCTCGCCGTAGAGCGCTTCTAGCTGGCGCTTTAGGATCCGCGCAAGCGCAGGAGAGGCGCCCCCGGTCGAAACCGTCAGCACGAGATCGCCGCGCCGGACAATCGCCGGAACGTGGAAATCGCACAGCGGCGGATCATCCTCGGTGTTCACGAACACGCCCGCACGGCGCGCCTCGCCCGCCAAACGCTCCGCGTCGGCCTTCTCGATGCCCGCGATGAAGAGGATGCGTGCGAGGCTAATATCCTCGGCGCGCGGCAATTGGCGCACCAGGCGCTTCCCCGCCGCCTGCTCAAGGGCTTCCGACGGCACTGGGGCATAGACAGTGACTTGGGCGCCCTCGCCGTCGAGCATCTTCAGACGGCCGAGCGCAGCATCGCCGTTGCCGGCAAGCGCGACTGGGACCGCCTTGAGATCGACAAGCATCGGAAACATGGAAAGTCTCGTCCGGGCTGGTTTCACCTTAGATAGACGGGGAACCCTCTATTTTCAAGTTATGTGACGTAAAATGAGCTAATATACATATGATATATGTATATTAGCATCCTTGGGCTTGTCCCGAGGATCCCAGGCAGCACACGTTCAATTCCGGCTTTTATCGACCAGCGCGCGCTCGGCGATCCAAGGCATCATTGAACGCAGCTTCTTGCCGACCTCCTCGGAGGGGTGAGCTGCGGACCGAGCACGTTGTGCCTTGAACGAGGGCTGGCCGACTTTGTTCTCGAGCATCCAATCGCGCGTGAACTTGCCGGTTTGAATATCCTTCAGCACACGGCGCATCTCGGCCTTGGTCTCCTCCGTCACAAGGCGCGGCCCGGTGACGTATTGGCCGTATTCCGCAGTGTTCGACACCGAGTAATCCATATTCGCGATGCCGCCTTCGTAAATGAGATCAACGATCAGCTTCATCTCGTGAATGCACTCGAAATAGGCCATCTCGGGCGCATAGCCGGCCTCGGTCAGCGTGTCGTAGCCGGCGCGCATCAATTCGACGACGCCGCCGCAGAGAACCGATTGCTCACCGAAGAGATCGGTCTCGCACTCTTCCTGGAATGTCGTTTCGATGATCGCCGCTCTGCCGCCGCCTATCGCCGAGGCATAAGCCAGCGCGATGTCATGCGCGTTGCCGCTCGCGTCCTGATGAACCGCAACGAGGCACGGCACGCCCGCGCCCCGCGCATATTCGGCGCGCACGGTATGGCCCGGGCCTTTCGGCGCAACCATCATAATGTCGAGATCCTTACGCGGATCGATGAGATTGAAATGCACATTGAGCCCGTGCGCGAAGAAGAGCGCCCCGCCCTCTTTCAAATTCGACGCTATATCGGCCTTATAGATGTCGGCCTGCAATTCGTCCGGCGTCACCATCATCATCACATCCGCCCATTTGGCGGCGTCGGCGACGCTCATCACTTTGAACTTCGCAAGCTCGGCCTTCTTGGCCGAGGCCGAGCCGGGCCGGAGCGCGATCGCGACGTCTTTGACGCCGGAATCGCGCAGGTTCAGCGCATGCGCGTGGCCTTGGCTGCCATAGCCGATGATTGCGATCTTCTTTCCCTTGATGAGGTTGATATCGGCATCCCGATCATAATAAACGCGCATGTCATTTCACTCCTGATGTGTTCTGCAAATTGGTTTGTGTACGGATTTATGGGTGGGCGCTCGGCTGATTGGGGCCAGGCGGCTGAACGATTTCGGGCGGAGATTGCGGCAGAGCCTGACCTGCCGGGGGTGTTACCGGCGCAACCGGGCGCGCCGGCGGGTCACTCACACCCGTGTCCATCAAGCCCTTCCACTTTCCATCGGCGTTCTTGCGCCAGACCGTCAAATATTTGCCGGTCGCAGTCGAGCCGTCGGGCCGGGTATATTTCCAATGGCCCCAGCTCGCGCCGAGATCACCGCTCTTTCCCGCAAAAGCCTCATCCGGCGACCAGACCAGCGGCGAAGGAACGAGATTGTCGTTCTGGGCCCTGAAGATCGCATCACGCCCTCGAACCGGTTCCGTGCCGCCCTGAATGAGCATGCCGTCCTTATCATCCATGAAATCGGCAAAGGCTTGCCCAGCGCCCTTGGCTTTCGCTTCATCATTGAAGGCGCGGTCGGCCGCGAGAATTTCCTGCACGGCTTGCGCGGAATAATCTTCCGCGACCGGCCCGCGCATCGTTGTTGGGCTCTGCTGATTGCAGGCTGCAAGCGAAAGCGAAGCAATAAGCGCCGTCATCGCGAGGCCGCGCGAGCGGCCGTGGCGATCCAGCACGTTGTCACGATCTGGATTGCTTCGCTCCCGTCGGTCGCTCGCAATGACGATTTTCATTTGTGGCTCCCTCACATCGCCTTGGGGCCGCGCGCGAGTGCAATCACGCCCGTGCGGCAGACATCAACGAGCCCAAGCGGCCGCATCAAATCGACGAATGCGTTGAGCTTGTCCGGGCTGCCGGTCAACTCGAACACGAATGACTCAAGCGTCGTATCGACAACGCGCGCGCGAAACGTGTCGCAGAGGCGCAGCGCTTCGACGCGCTTCTCGCCCGTGCCCGCAACCTTGATCAGCGCCATTTCGCGCTCGACATGCGGGCCCTCGACCGTGAGATCGACCACCTTGTGCACCGGCACCAAGCGCTCCAATTGCGCCTTGATTTGATCGATGATCAGCGGCGTGCCGGTGGACACCACGGTGATGCGCGATGTGTGCCCGGTGGCATCGGTCTCGGCTACCGTGAGACTGTCGATGTTGTAGCCGCGGCCCGAGAACAGGCCGATGACGCGCGCGAGCACGCCGGCCTCGTTATCGACGAGAATGGCGAGACAGTGGCGCTCGGGTGGTTGATCAACTCTTGGCGGCATTCTCTTTCCTCAATTTCCCTCCCCCTCCGTGGGGAGGG
>JBAQHC010000758.1:0-10580 GCA_049288095.1 Alphaproteobacteria bacterium
TTTCATCTCGGCAATTTTCCGGCAACTTAGTGGGTCGGGTACTACGACGCGCGGCTAAACTTAGTGACGCTGGCCGCGTGCGGTGCGGCGAGGTCGATCGGTTTGGCGCACGCCCACTCCACCACATCGTCGATCATGTAATGGCGCGTGGCTTCCATCAGCATCCGGCATTCGGTCCAGATATCGCCATCGACCATCGGCATGAAGAGATCATGCACATTGTCGATGCCGAGATAGGTCTTGACGCCCGCGGCCTTGAGCTTGGGATAAGGCGCGATCGAATTGTGCAGCGGCGCTGTCATTGCGAGTTGCTTCATCGAGAGGGCGGCCGAGGGGCAGATCACAATGCCCATATCGGCTTCGAGCACTTTTTCGATAATGCGGTCTTGCTCGCGCTCATCTTTGGCGCCAAGCGAAATCGAATGAATGCCGAACACCCTGCCCTGCATGCCATGCTCGATTGTCTTCAAAGCCAGAAGCTCCGTCTCGTTTTCGAGCGGGTTGTTCTCCTGGTCGACATGCACATCTACCGGCTTGCCGAGCTTCTTGGCGAGCGAAAGGATCACGTCCAAATGTTTCTCCGCCTGCGGACGATCGCGCGACGGCAAGCCGCCGCAATAGTCGGCCAAGGAGCACGCTTCGGCATATTGCTCATACGAAGCCGGGTCGAGCACGCCTTGCAGCGGCTGCACGCCAATCTCGAACTTGATCTGATCGGCATAGCGCTTCTTTACTTCGAGCGCGGCCTTGACCGGCAACAGGCCGACCGTTGAGTCCGCATCCACCATCGTGCGGCAATAAGTAACGCCCTGATCGATCATCGTCTCGAGCCCGCGCGAGATGCGCTCGATGAGATCGTCATGCGTGTAATTCTCTTTGAGGTACTTGTAGAGCTCCCACTTCTTTTGCATGTCGACCTGGCTCATCCTGAGATTATCGAGCGTGATGAGATAGGCCTTGTCGAAATGTGCGTGATGATTGGCAAAGCCGCCGCGCTCTTCAGCCATGTCGAGGAAATGCAACTTGAGATTCCACGGCTCGGATTTGTCGGCGAGCTTGTAGCGATAAGTGCCCTTTTCGCTGTCGGCGATGATTTGATCGAGCGTCGCGATCGCAACATCGGGATCGGTGATCAGCGGAATGCCGTTCTCGATCGAAAGCTTGCGGATGAGGCGCACATCAGAAGTCTCGTCATAGCCCTCATCACCAGTGAGCACATTGATGACGAGATCGAGCTTATTGTCCGTAAGGAAGCTGTGAATGTTGGGCTCGCGCTCTTCACTGATCTTATGAATTTCGGTCGCGGGCACGCCGTTTTGCGTAAGGAAGGCGTAGGTGCCGGGGGTTGCGAAGAATTTGACGTTGAGTTTCTGGAAGCGCTGAAGCGCGGGAAGAACGCGCTTCTTATCGTCCACTTTGCCGGCGCTAACCAAAATCTGTTTCTGACTTTTGGGGCCGAGAAGCTTGAGATTGAAGGCCAGAAGCTCAAGCGAAGTCGCGCGTGCCATGTTCATTGGCCTCCCTTGATGGCGAGTTTGAGTTTCGACCTCGCAAGAAAAAGGCCAGCCCCACGCCCACCGGCGTCGTTAAGGCTAGCCTTGGCGCCCCGCGTCCACACCCGAGCCACTACTCCCTGGCTGTTGGCGCATCAGAGGTCAAACGGCGGACGTTTACGCGATTCATTCCGGCATTGCTAGCCGCAATCCACCGTTTTCTGCCCTGTCGAATATTGTTCGAAAAGGCGCGGCCTCAAGGGCGGGTGGCGCATGAAACTCATGGTTCATCCTTCGACAAGCTCAGGACGAGGGCGTGTGAACCATCCCTCATCCTGAGCCCGTCGAAGGATGAGCTTTTAGAAGGATCAATAATCCTTCTTCCAGAAGATGCCGGCGGTGCCGGTCGAATCCTGGCCGGCGCTGGTCTTGACGCTCAACGACCGCGAAATGTCGACATTGACCGAAACCGTGCCCGGCTGGCCGGCAAGTCCCTGGCTCGCTTCGACATAGATGTTCTTTTGAATGTATTTGCCGACCGACACCGAGCCCTGAGCGCCAAGCGAAATGTTCAGAAGGTCGAGCCCAAGGGTTGAACGCGCTCGGTCCAGAATGCCCATGCCGGCCATGCCCGGCAGGCCCTTGCCGGTGAGCTTGGAAACCGCATTCGCCGTCTGCACGGCCTCGAACGGGCTCAAATCTTTTGTCTGTTTCCCGAACAGGATCATCGCCATCACATCTTCCTGCGATTGCGGCGGATCGGAGCTGAGTGTGATCTTGGGCTGCGAGGCGGGGCCGTTGACGTTAATCATGTCGAGATTCTGGGCCTTGTCGGTATATTGCGCGGCGATAGAAAGCGTGGGGTCGAAGGAGTTGTTGGGCGCAAAGCCGATCGTCCCGCGCGTGAGCTCAAACCGGCGCCCGGAAAAATCAAACCGCCCGCGCACGAGGTTGAGCGCGCCGGAGATTTGCGGATTGTCCTTGTCGCCGCCGATGTGAAGATCGGCGCTCCATTCGGAATCGAGCCCGCGGCCACGAATATTGATGTTTCCGGCTGCCTTCACATTGCAGTCGATCGCGAGCGTATAAGGATCCTTCTCCGTTGGTTGCAGCACTTGCGGGGAGACGGGATTGCCCTGCGCATCAACCGGCACGACTTTGATCCGCACGATATCGGCCGGCATCGCGTCCGGGATGTTCACATCGAACGATTCAATATTGATGGTGCCTGTGCCTTTGAGAGCGGGCAGCGTGCCGGCAACTTCAAGGCGGCCCGAGGCAATGCCAGTCGCCGTGGCAAGATGGACGAGCTGCGCGTGTTGAAGATCGAGCGATGCGGCAAACTTTGAGTTCTTGCCGAGCGTCATCTCGCTCTTGGCGCTGATCGGAATTTCGCCCGCACTGTGCTTGCGGCCGTCAGAGGCGGTTAGATTGGCGCTGAAGACATAGCCGGCCGCCAAATGCTCGACGCGGCCGTTGAGATTGATCTCGTCGAGCACGACACCGCGCCGGACATTCTGATACTTGCCATCCTTCAGCGAAGCAGCGCCCGCAAACACAGGAGCCGCAAGCGTTCCACTTACGGTGGTGTTGATCGTGGCGCTGCCGCTCAGGGTCTGCTGTGGCATCGGCACGAGCGCGACGAACGGCGCGATCGAGCCGCCATAAGCGATCCTGCCTTCGATCGGGCCGTCGGTCGAAAGCGAGAGGCCTTTTCCCGGCGTGAGCGCGAGCGGCATCGAAAATGTCGCGGGCGCCACGCGCCGGAACGCCGATTCCTCCTCAATCCCCTGGAAGCTTGCGACGAGTGCGAGCCGCTTCTTGTCCCACTTGCCGCCGATCACCATTTTCACTTTGGTCTTGAGCGCGCTTGTCGGCACGAATGAAAGATTGATCATGCCGGGATTTGTGCGCTTGGTATCGACATCGATCACGCCGTCGATGCGCGTCGGGCCTTGCGGCGGATTGAACTTGGCGATCTTGAGCAGCAACCGAAGATCATCGCCATTGCTCTCGGTCATTCCGGTAAAGTGGCCATCCTCGCCCCAGTTGACATCGAGCTTGTCGAGCGAGAGCCGGTTTTCCGCAATCGTCAGGTTTGCAGGCGCGGCGAGCGCGAGCTCCTTGTCGGCGTAGCCGGTTGTGAGCTTGGAAACACGAATGGTTGTTGCGTCCTTCGCAAACCCGAGCGTCGCCACGACCTTGGCATTGTCGAGCATGCCGACAGCGGGTGGCGCGATCGACTTGGCCGTCGCCGTGATCGCAAGCGAGGAAAGCTTCCCTTGGATCGTCACCGCGAGCGCTTTGATGTCGACGCCGCTTAGGGCGAGGTGATCGCTGTTTGCCTGCACATCGAGGCTCGTTGCGTTGGGCGCGAATCGGATTTGTCCACTCGCTTTGAGATCGCCTTTGGCGCCGAGCTTGAACGGCAAAGTCGAAGCTTCTGGAATGACCGTGGTGAAGGCCGCAACGCCCGTCGTATCGGGATCAGTTACAAGATCGAGCGAACCCCTTACGCTCGTACCCTTGTAGTCGAGAGCGAAATCCGAGAGCTTCACCCTGCCCGATTTGTCGTAGTCGAGCTTGGCTGCCGCCTTTCCTGTCGGCTTATTCGCCTCGTCAACGAAAGCTATCGCAACGGGCCCTGCGATATTGCCGTGGACGCGCAAAATGTCCGCGCTTGCAACAAACGCTGGAAGAGCGGTGCCGCCATAGCCTGCGTCTCTGAAGGCCGCAGTTGCCTTTATCGACTGGTTGCGGAACGGCCCCGTCAACGTCGCATGAAGAGCAATCGGCGATTTGGTTGAGAGATCGCGTGTGATCCAGCCGGCTAGGTCGGGAGCCGCAGCTGCCGTAAGGTCGGCGCTCAGCGCGTGCGTATGAATGACATAGTTGCCCTCGCCTTGAAACGCGAGGCGCTGATCGCGTGTTTGCGCCTTGAGCCCGGAGATTGCGAGGGCCTCGTGAACATTACCTTCGACGGTGCCCTCAAGCTTAAGGCCGGCGCCGAAAAGCTTGCGCAGATGCGGTGAAAAATCGGCGGGCGTGTCGACGTCGGCGTTGATCTCGACCTTGAGATCGTGGCGGTTTTTCAACGTAAACCCGCCCTGAAGATCGAGCATCAACTCTTGATCGATAAGCTCCGGCCCAAGATGAAAGCGCTTGGCGTTCAATGTCCGTATACGAATGAAGAGCCCAGGCCCCACGCTTGGCTTTGACGGCGCCCCGGTTTCGTGGATCACAGGTTCGCGGCGCAGATAGCCGTTGTCGATCTCAGCGCTTGGAAATATGAGCTGCCCAGTCAAGAGCCGCCACGGGCTCCACTCGATCGCAAAGTAGTCGGCGGTCAGCCATATGCCTTCATCATCCGAGAGCTTAAGGCCGTGAAAGATGAAGCGGTTCGGCCACGGCCCGCCGGCATCCTTGTACTCGACCTTAAGACCGGTGGCGGCCTGAAGCTCAGGTAGCGCGTAGCTCAAGACTGCATGGCGGCCGGCATCGGTGCGCAGCGCGATAACGATGATGAGGCTCAAAGCCCAGATCAGGCCGAGAACCGGCCCCAACACCCATATGATCAGCCGGCTGAGCATCAAAAGGCCTGGCCGAGGCTGATATAGAACTGAACCGCATCATCAATGCCGCTGCGCGGATTGAGGGGAAGCGCAAAGTCAGCGCGGACGGGCCCGATCGCCGTGTAATAGCGCACGCCGAAGCCCGCGCCGTATCTGATGCCTTCGTCGAAAGTGAAGAGGCCTTGAGGCGACACGGCGCCGCCTTCCAGAAACACAACGCCGCCAAAGCCGTCGGTCACTGGGAAACGAAACTCGCCACCCCCTTCGAGCACCGATCTGCCGCCAATTGGCTGGTTTTGCGAATCAGTCGGTCCGATCAAGCGATAACCGTAAGCGCGCACGGAGCCCGCGCCGCCAGCGTAGTAGCGCTTGTCTGCCGGGATGGCAGCCACGCCCGCGCCGAGCGATGCGCCGAGCTTGCCCCATAGTGCGCCAACCCATTCGTTGTTGCGGTCGAATGGCAGGTGGTAGCTAGCCGTCGCCTCTAATTGTGAAAACGACAAAGCGCCGTCCGAGGCGCCAAGGTAAGGCACGAAGGTCGCCGCGGTATTGAGCCCTTTCGTCGGATTGAGAACATTGTTGACGTTGTTGTAAGCGACGCCGACAGGAAAGCCGATGAGCACGGATTTGTGATGGCCGAAAGTATCTTCGGATTGGCTGAAGAAGAGCTCTGTGCCCGCCTTGCCGGTCAAGTGACGCGTGAAGTGATAATCGAGCTCGACCGTCGAATCCCAGGTCGCGGCATCGAATGGCGTTGTTTCGTTCTGAAGCGTCGTTGAGATCAGAAGGTCGGTTTTTCTCAGCACGCGCGGGTCTTTGTATTGCAGTTTCGCCGACTGCGTGACTTGCGAAAGATTGAGATCAGCCCCAAGCAGCTGGCCTCGCCGAAATAGATTGCGGTGCTGCCACGAGGTCTGGCCGCCAACGCCGAAATTCGTCGAATAGGTTAAACCCGCAGCGAATGTGCGCGGCTTGCGTTCGGCGAGCGTGAGATCGACAGGTGTCTTGCCTTCGGCGTCGGGAGTGCCCGGCTGCACATCGACGACCGTGAACAGGCCTGTATCGACGAGATCGTCGCGCAATTGCGCCGCGCGGTCCATGTCGAAGCGCTCGCCCTGTTTCCACGGCACGAATGTGTCGAGATAGTCTTTGCGGGTGCGTAATTCATCCGGCCACACCGTTGGGCCAAAGCTCGCGAGCATCCCGCTCGTCGTGACAAACACCATTTTCGCTTCCGGTTTGCCGATCTGGGCCTCGGCGCGCCGCTCGGCGATGACGGCCGACGGGTAGCCGCGCGCCTTCAGCGCCGACAGAATCTTCTGCTCGACCGCGACAATGTCCGCCCCGCGCGATGAGCCGTCAGTATCGATGTCGAGATCGGCCGGAGATTTGGGGCGGGTATCATCGCCAAGGTCCGTGTAGCGAATTTCATATGACGTGATGCGGTAGCGCGCACCGGTCGTTATCGTAAAATCGACGCGGTAGCCGTCATCCAGTTCGGTCGTCTTCACCTCGACTGTGGCGGCATAGAATCCTTCGGCGTTAAGCGCTTGCGTGAATCGCTTCGCATCCGATTGCGCGACGCTCCGTACCGTCTCGAGTGACGGCGCTTGCTCGGCCGTGAGATGCCCAAGCTGCGCAAGTGGCAACAGGGACTTTCGAAGCGATGAGGCGTCAGAGCCCGCCACCTCAATGTTGATCGTGACAGGGGATTTGTTCGCGGCGAGCGCGGGCACCATTTGAAGCCCCGCCACGCTCAGCGCGATCACGGTGAGCAGGAAGACAAAACGAAAGCGAGCGCCGACCCTGGGCATCCAGATTCCAAAAAGCTGCCTCGCGTGACCGAGGCCGATGATTGGCTAAACCCTCATAACGCGATTGGGCCGCCAAGCAACGCTTGGAGGAATCAACGGGAGGTCGGATGAGAATATCAGGCGGCTAAAGCCTCCGCCCAAGAGCCAGATCAAAAGGCGTAGGCGATGCTGAGGCTCGCGAACGCCGACCAGGGCTCCCGCACGACCGGGCTGTTGTCGAAATCGTGAAGAATGCGCTTGACCGCAAGATCGCCGGTGATCAGCCAGTGGTCGGTCATGAACCAGCCGGCGCTCAAGCCTGCACCGAAGCTTTCCGGCCCGCGGTCGGCGTTGAAGACAGGCAGGCCCGAGCGCGCCGACTGCGCAGGGGTCACGCCGAAATAGGTCTGAGCAGTGCGCTTATCCCAATAGGTGCCGCTAGCGCCCAGGAACACGAAATAGCGCTCAGCTTCGCTGCCGGCGATCGGCACATAGCCGCCAACATTGGCGATGAAGCCATTGTATTCCCCGATCGCCCGGCGCGTATCGATCGAGAGGATTACCGGCACTTCATGGCCCATCATGCGAGGGCGAAACACGTAATCCATGTAAAGCCGGGCCTGAGGCGTAGGGCTCACATTGCCGAGGCCCCTGATGCCGTCTTGGTTGTCCCGCCGGCCGATGTCGTAGGCGATGCCGCCGCCGATGCGATAATTCTTGCCCCGGAAGACGTCGTAACCGACGCCCTCGCCGGTGCTGAGATAGAGGCGGCCCTTATAGCGGATGTCGAGCACGGCCCCCGCCTCAATGTTGTAGTCCTTCGAGCCTTCATATTTGGATTGGTAGACGAAGGACGGGCCAACAAGCACCAGCCAATTCGGGCTCTCCTTGCCATAGGGCGCGAGCACTTGACCGGCCGAGAACTGCCAGACGCTAAGCGGAGTCGGCGTTTGGGCGGTCGCGGGAAAGGCATAGAGAAGCGCTGCCGCAAGCGATGCCAAGCAGAATACGCGCGCTCTTATACGCATCGGAGCCCCCGAGCCCTTTTGGGCGGCTAAAACAGATACTTCATTCCAACCGAAACGCGCTGGCCGCTCGGAAGAATTCCTGAGAAAGATGAAATCTGGGTTGCGAGCACGTCTGCGAGCACTGGTTCCCACCGGCGGCCTCCAAGGCCCGAACTCACCCGCAAGAACGCCCCCGCGCGTTAACTTCAACTCATAATCGCCTGGATGTCGTGGCCGAGCAAGCTATGCGGCGCGCCGTGCACCCCCTTTGGAGTTAAAGCGGCCGCTTTTTCCGCCGCTTCGAGCCCGTTCGAATACAAAGCCAGCCCGTCCGCTAACAGAGGGTTAGCCCGGCCCATCTACCTTAGCCGCCTCACCCGGACGAGCGAGACCTTTTGTATGATGCGTTTCTCTTCCAGGACCCTCGACCGGATCGAGAAGATTCTCGTCGCCGCCTTTGGCTTGGCTTATGCCGCCGCCTATCTGCGCGGCTATATCGTCGACGACAACATCATGGACCTTCTGCAGGTGGTGACCGAAGGCACCATGGTCGGCTTCGTGCTTTTCCGCCGCCCGACCGAGGATGTCTCGCGTAAGCCCTCGGACTGGATCCTCGCTTGGGGTGGAACGCTCTCGCGTTTATGCGCACGGCCGGTCGCCCATGGCATCATCGCGCCGCTCGCCCTCACAACACTCATCCTGCTCTTGGGGTTCTTTCTGCAGATGTGGGCGAAGTTCACCTTGCGCCGCTCTTTCGGAATCGTTGCCGCGAACCGAGGCATCAGAGCCAGCGGGCCTTATCGCCTTCTGCGTCATCCGATGTATGCCGGCTATTTCATCATCGATATCGGCGCGTTTCTCGCGAATTGCAGCCTGTGGAATTTCATCGCCTACTCTCTCAGCATCGGAATTCAGACATTTCGTCTGCTCGCGGAAGAGCGTGTTCTCTCGGCCGATCCCGAGTATCAGGCGCTCAAGGCCCGCGTGCCGTTTCGCGTGATCCCGGGCGTATTCTAAGCTGCGTTGATCAGTGTACGAATAACTGATGGACGATGTGGTGCGGTGTGAATGCGTTGACGATCGCCGTGATCGTGAGCGAGCCGCCATAGAGGCCGATCACGGCAAGGCGATGCTGCTGCAGCTTCTTCCGCCACACTCCATCAAGCGCGAGCCACACCAGCGCCAGAGTCCAGATCACCGTGAGATGCACAAAGCTCATCCCGAACACCGGGCTCTGCGGCATGGCGCGGTGAATGAAAAGCGCGATGAAGGCCGTCGCGGTGAGAAGCGCCAAAAACGCAATGCCGAGGGCGCGGTGAAGCCGGGTGCCGCGCTTGGCAAAGAACATGACCCAGGTGCCGACGATCCACGCCGGCACGATGGTCGCGACATGCAGCTGCACGGCGAGCGGCGCATCAAGAAGCGGGGCAAGCGTCATTAATGGACCCGAAGGGCTGGGGCGGCCGGTTATCGACGGCTGCCAAGCAGGCTCCGTGCCGCTCAAGGGTTACCAAGCTGGCCTCTGAATGGCCGGTGCAGCGGCCTCGCCTACCCTAGAGTTGACGCGCCGCTTCCCCCCTCCTTATGGTCCCGCACTTTCTCAGGGCCCGGTGTCTGGCCCCGAGATCGCGGTGAGGGCCCGTAGCTCAGCGGTAGAGCGCGTGACTTTTAATCATGAGGTCCTGGGTTCGAACCCCAGCGGGCTCACCAAAATCGACGAGGGGCCGATCGCGGCAGCCAGCCGGTTATACTCATTCGTTCATTCTTTGCGATCCAAGAGGCCCGTGAAGCCGGCAGCAAGAATCGTTGTGAAGGTCCAGCCGGCTGCAATCTCGAACCAAGTCCAAAGCCAGACAAGCTGCGCCGAAGGTGTTAGCTCAGGGAATCGGACATCGACATTGCGGAGATCATCACCAAAGCTCTTGGGCTTAGATATCCAGCCGCGCAGAACGCTCAGTGCGGCGACAATCCCGGAATGATGCGGCCTTTGCCTAATTGGCGCAGCGGGGTTATCGCCCGGTACCCAATATTCTTTCTGGCGCAGATTGATAACCGGCAAGAATGTATCGAGCGAGTAGAGCACGCAATTGAACGCCGGGTAGACGGCGTCGCCTTTTGCCGCCTGTGATCGCGACGCGTCTGCGGTCCGCTCTGTTGGCGCGGTCAAGCTCATGTTGGGATCATGAATGAGCACGTCGGTGTCGTAAGCCTTTTGATAAATGAATGTTCCCAAGCTGATGATCAGAACGGCAAATCCAACCGCACGCCAGTAAGCCTGGCCAAATCCCGTGAACACCCAGAACAGCAAACGCAGTACCCACGTGATCGGATTTGAAGGTGTGTGAAACAGCCGATACCTCTCGCGCGCTTCAGCGATACGTAGCGCCGCCCAATCATGTCCCATAGCCCGTAAGACCTTGGCGCAATGCACCCAAGGTTGTGGCCGGAAGTTTTCGTTCAGGTCTTCCTTCGCTTGGGCCTTCAGCCAAGCTATTCGCGTCGACCAGTCGACGGGCGTCCTTCGCCTCTTTGCATTGGCGCTCTCGTATAGATCGGTTAAGCGCTCATAAGTGAAGCCGTCGAGGCGGAAAGTCACATTCCTGCGCCGCCTAAACTGGATCGGCAGTGGCCCTTCCTGCGCCCAAATAGTCGTGTCCTCAGCGAAGCTGCGCGCGGAAGCCTCTCGCAGATCGAGAAGGCCGCAACAGTTTTGGA